>JBEILF010000159.1:0-6070 GCA_040379385.1 Burkholderiales bacterium
CCAGCTTCGCCTACGCACACGACCTTGAGCCAAGCTTCGCCAAGAGGTTGGTCAAGTGCTTCTACGACTACCGCTTCACACCAGACATGGTGAAAGCGTTCGATGGCGCAGACCGATTCTTTCCGGCGAACTTCCAGAAGGATTGGGAGGTCGTAAGACAGGTCGCGGCGGGGTCGGGCGAGGCGTTCAACCGCAGCGCGTATGAAAAGCAAACCGCGAAAGAAGCGGAAGCCGCCAAAGCCAAAAAATAATCACGGGAGAACGTTGTGCCGCAGAATGCATCGATGACATCGGGTCTTGTTGGCCAGCGCCACGCGGTCGGCTCATGGACTGGCGCGGTAGTGGTTATGGCGGTGGCAATGGCCTTGGCGCTATCTGGCGTCGGCGTCGCATCGGCGCAAACCTGTACCAATCGCGGCGACCTTGATGAGATTTACTGCGACCAAAACAAAGACCTGTTGGCGGATTTGCCGATTGACCCCGCCAAGCGCAAGAACCCGTCGACCATTCTGATGAGCTACACGCCGCAGGAAGACGCCCAGGCCTACGAGCGGCTGTGGCAACCATATGTCAACCACATGTCGCAGTGCACCGGCAAGAAAACGCGATTCTTCCAAGTGCATGCGCCGGCGGCGACAGTCGAAGCGATTCGTTCGGGCCGCATCACGCTTTCCACGCTCTCGTCCGGCGATACGCCGTTCGCCGTCAATATTGCCGGTGCCCAGCCATTTGCGATTCGCGGTGATGCCAATGGGCCAACCGGCTACCACCTCGTGGTGGTTGTGAAGAAGAATAGTCCGTTCAAGTCACTCAAGGACCTCGCCGGCAAGCGTGTGGCGCACGCTGCACCGTCGTCGAACTCTGGCAATCTCGCGCCGCGCGCGCTGTTTCCAGCCGAAGGCTTGGTTCCGGACAAAGACTACAAGGTACTCTATTCGGGTAAACACGATAGCTCGATTGCCGGCGTGCAGTCCGGCGACTACGACGCTGCCGCGATTGCGGACGACGTGCTCGACCGGATGATGCAGCGTGGCATCGTGAAGCCGGACGAGCTCAGGATCATCTATCGCTCCAAGCCCTTCCCCAACGGCAGCATGGTGATGGCGCACGATCTCGTGCCGGAGCTGCAAAAGAAACTCACCGATTGCACCATGAGCTTCAAATTCACGCCGGACCTCATCAAGGCATTCCAAGGCGCTGATCGTTTTTGGCCGCTGAATTACCAAAAGGATTTTGAGTTGGTCAGAAAAGTCGCCGAGGCCAGCGGTGAGAGCTTCAACCGCGCCGCTTACGATAAGCGCATGGCTCGCGAGGCCGAAGCGGCAAAGTCGCAAAGCGCGCAAGGCGGCAAGAAATGATCGCAGTCTTCAAAATTGGCGTGGCCTTTGCTGCCGCGCTGCTGGTAACGACGGCTGCGCGGGCGGATGAAACGTGCAAGTTTCGCGGCGACCTCGACACCATCTACTGCGATGAAAACCAAAATCTCATCGCGGATGCGCCCAAAGACGCGTCAAAGCTCAAGAACCCGAAGACGATTCTGCTGAGCTACTCGCCGCAGGAAGACACCGCGACCTACGAGAAAATGTGGTCGCCCTACGTGCAGTTCATGTCTCAGTGCCTCGGTCGTCCAATGCGGTTTCTGCAAGTGCATTCGAGCGCGGCGACGATTGAGGCCATGCGCTCCGGGCGCATTCAAATGAGCCTGCTCGCCGCAGGCGACACGCCGTTTGCCGTCAACGTGGCGGGGGCGCATCCATTCGCCATTCACGGTAACCTCATCAACAACAAGCCCACGCTGATGGCCTATCACTTGGTGATGGTGGTGCGCGCCGACAGCCCCTACAAGAACCTTCGGGATCTGGTCGGCAAGCGCGTTGCACACGTCTCCCCGTCATCGAACTCAGGCAACCTCGCGCCGCGTGCGTTGTTTCCAGACGAAGGGCTGGTGCCGGACAAAGACTACAAGGTGCTCTATTCCGGCAAACACGACAACTCCATCATGAGCGTGATTAACGGCGACTACGACGCGGCGGCGATTGCGGATGACGTATTGATCCGTATGGTCCAGCGCGGCGCGGTGAAAGACGGCCAGCTTCGCGTCATCTACAAGAGCGCGCCCTTCCCCGCCGGCAGTCTTGCCATGGTGCATGATTTGGCACCCGAACTGCGTGACAAGATTGTCAGTTGCACCTTCCAATTCAAGTTTCCCAAGGAACTCGAGACGGCATTCCGGGGAACGGATCGGTTTGTCCCACTAAACTACAAGAACGACTACGCGATGGTTCGCAAGGTTGCGGACATCAGCGGCGACGCATTCACTCGCGCGGCTTTCGACAAACGCAAGGCTAACGAGGCTAAATCGACTAACGCACCAGCGACAAGCCCATCTTCCAAGAAGTAATAACCAAACATCGGTCATGACCGCCACCAATAATCGTTCCATCCAAATTCGCGGACTCACCAAGGAATACAAAAAAGGCGTTCCCGTTCTCAACGGCATCGACCTCGATATTCCCGGCGACGGCATCACCGCCATCATCGGCCCCTCCGGCACCGGCAAATCCACGTTGATCCGTTGCATCAATCGTTTGATCGATCCTACCTCCGGGCAAATTCTGTTCCAAGGTCAAGACCTCGCCCAACTCTCCGGTGTGCCGCTGCGTGAAGCGCGACGCCGCATCGGCATGATCTTTCAAGAATACAACTTGGTCGAGCGACTGACCGTCATGGAAAATGTGCTCACGGGTCGTTTGGGTTATGTGTCGGCATTCAAAGCATGGCTGCGCAAATTTCCGCAAGAAGATATCGACGAGGCGTTTGCGTTGCTCGACGCAGTCGGGCTTGGCAATTTTGTTAATCAGCGGGCGGATGGATTGTCAGGCGGCCAGCGTCAGCGGGTTGGCATCGCCCGCGCCATCATGCAACGCCCGGAAATTCTGCTGGCAGACGAACCTACTTCATCGCTCGACCCTAAAACGTCGGTTGAGATCATGGAGATCATGGCCGACATGGCAGGGTGCCGGAACATTCCGGTGATCGTCAATATCCACAACGTCGCACTAGCCAAACGTTTCTGCCAGCGCATGATCGGTATGACTGGCGGCAGGGTCGTATTCAATGGAAGCCCAGCCGAACTCACCGATGACCACCTCAAAGAAATCTACGGCGGCGAGGACTGGCTAGATTGAGTGATCGAGACTCCGCCCGCGTTTTGACTGCAGCTCGCGTCGCCTTCATCCCCAACTGGCCACTTCGTATCGGCTTCATCCTGTTGGCTGTCTATGTCGTTTGGGCAATGGGTCAGCTCGATGTGACGTGGGCACGTTTTGTTGATGGCCTCAGCGCTGGCCAAAAGTTTCTGGGCCGGATGTTTCCGCCGAATTTCAGCGCGGAAAAGATAGAGATGATCACCAAAGGCCTGCTCGAAAGTATCCAAATTGCCGTAATCGCCACCGTGATTGGCATCGGTTTGTCGCTACCGATCGGACTTCTTGCTGCGCGCAATCTCATGCCACCGTGGGTGGTTTGGCCGGCGCGTGCGCTTATTGCAGTGTGCCGCTCATTTCATGAAGTGGTGATCGCCATCATTTTTGTGAAGGCCGTTGGCTTCGGTGCCGTCGCCGGGATCGGTGCGTTGGTGGTTGGCTCCATCGGCTTCATCTCCAAACTTTTTGCCGAAGCGATCGAGGAAATTTCGCCGAAACAAGTTGAGGCCGTGCGTGCCTCCGGTGCGGGGTTTTTTGCTGTCTTGATCTACGGCGTGATACCGCAAGTGTTTTCGCGGTTCTTGGGTTTTGCCTCGTATCAGTTCGATTCCAACCTGCGCCATTCAACGATGATTGGCATCGTTGGAGCAGGAGGCATCGGTGGCAGCCTGTTCTCGGCTTTCCAGCGATTCGACTATGACTTTGTCTGCGCGATTCTGCTTTCCGTCATCGCGCTCATCGTCACGGCCGAAGTTGTCTCGAACTACGTTCGCGCGTTGTTCAATGACAATCTCGCCTTGCTCGATTACTTGCGCAATCGACGTGTCGCCAAACTGTCCCGCGAGAAGTCCGCTGCGTTGGGGGCGTCATGAACGCGACGATGAATCGGCGGTGGGATCGTTTCACCCCCGAGCAGCGGTTTCTGCGTTTCGCGTTCTACTTTTTGTCGTTCGCCGCGATGGTATTCTCGTTGAAGAACATCGAGATCATTCCCGAATTTCTTTACGATGCGCCGGAGCAACTCGCCGACTTCTTCCAGCGTATGTGGCCGATGGATACGGCCTACTACCAAAAGTCCGTTCAAGCGGCGTTAATTGAAACGCTCAACATCGCCACACTCGGCACCTTGTTATCACTCGCCATGTCGATCCCGGTCGGCATCATGGCCGCGCGCAATGTGGGGCCGATCAAACCCCTAAACATGCTCGCGCAATTGATCCTTGTGTCGAGTCGTTCGGTGAACACACTGGTGTGGGCGCTGCTATTTATCGCCATCTTCGGCCCGGGGGCGATGGCCGGCACGATGGCAATTGCGTTTCGCTCGATTGGGTTTGTCGGTAAGTTGTTGGGTGAGGCATTGGAAGAGGCGAATCGCGGGCCGATTGATGCACTGACGGCAACCGGCGCGCCGCCGACGTCTGTCTTCCTGAAGGGCTACTGGCCGCAAGTCATGCCGTCGTTCGTCTCCATCGCCCTGTTTCGCTGGGATATCAACGTGCGCGAATCGGCCGTGCTCGGGCTGGTGGGCGCGGGTGGCATCGGCATGGCGATGGATACCGCGATGAATTTGTTCCGCTGGGATCAAGTCGCGGTGGTTCTCTCGACGATCTTTGTTGTGGTGATCATCGCTGAGATTGTGGTGAGCGCAATTCGCCGACGAATAATCTAACTACCAAACCCCATATGGGACGGGCATTTCCGAGCATTTATGTCTGAAACCGCCCGCGCTTCGGCGTGCATGTCTTGCGGACGTTAATTGGGGATCGTATGCTAGGCCCGCTGCATTGTAGCCTTCCGGGGTGAGAGAGGGAGCTACAACTTATTCGGCTAGGGGCGAATGCCCCTGCCGATTGAGTTGGCGCTTCGCGCTCCCCCGTTCAGCAAAACTACCCCTCTTGACAGCCGCTTCGTCGAGTGGCTCGACGCGGCTAAGCCGCTGAAGTCTATTCGGCCTAACGTTGCTTATACTAGGACTATGCGGAGTGGGCTATCCCATTTTTTCACGCTTCTTCCAAAACGGTAATCGATGATATCGAAAGGGCATATGAACGAAATTCTTTTCCTGGTTGAGACTGCGCTCGAAGGCGGCTTTTCAGCAAAGGCATTTGGTGCTGATATCTTTACAGAAGCTGACGACCTTCCGAGCTTACACGAGAGGGTGCGTGACGCTGTGAGATGCCATTTCGACGATGGCCAAGCGCCCAAATTGATTCGCTTGCATTTCACGCATGATGAAGTGATTGCGGCCTGAGAGCGGATGCCCCACATTCCTCGTGATTTATCGGGCACAGCGCTCATCCGTGGGCTAGCGGCTTTAGGTTACGCGGTTACCCGCCAAACCGGCGGTCACGTAAGGTTGACCACTGAACAACCCACGACGCACCACCTTACCGTACCGTTGCATTCCCCGCTCAGGATTGGCACCCTCGCCGCAATCTTGGCAGCGGTTGAGAGCCACCATCAGCTCTCGCGTGAGGAACTTCTTAAGCTCATCTTGCGCTAGGTGCAAACCTGCAAGACGCCCGTCCCACGGGCGATTTCAGCACTTTTGGCTTGAAGATGCCCGTGGATAGGGAAGTTTTGGTTACTCCTGCGGCTTCACCACATTCAGGCTAATCGGTGCCTGTGGAACAAACGCATCGATCTCGACAGCCTCGTAACGTACCTCCAGAATATCGAGCTCCTCACGGCCGCCCGGCGCATGCAACGTCACGCTGTCGCCTTCGCGGGCTTTCATCAGCGCACGCGCCAACGGTGAAATCCAGGTGATGTAGTTGCGCGCGAGATCGAGCTCATCAATGCCGACAATGGTGACTGTTTTTTCCAGTCCAGTCGCATTCGAATAGACCACGGTCGCGCCAAAA
>JBEILF010000160.1:0-6063 GCA_040379385.1 Burkholderiales bacterium
GCCGACGAAGGCATGTGGACCTTCGACAACCTGCCGCGCGAGCAAATGAAATCGAAGTACGGTTTTACTGCGGAGCCGGGCTGGGTCGATCACGTCATGCGTGCTGCGGTCAATATTGGTGGCTGTTCCGCGTCGTTTGTCTCATCGCAAGGCTTGGTGATGACCAACCACCATTGCATTACCGGTTGCCTGCAACAACTCTCCAGCGCCAAGAAAAACTATCTGCAGGAGGGTTTTCTCGCGCGCAAAGCGGAAGAAGAGTTGCAGTGTCCGACGACCGAAGTGAGTCGGCTCGAGCAGATCACGGATGTCACCGCCGAGGTCACTGCCGCCACCAAGGGTTTAAGTGGCGAGGCCTACAAAAATGCGCTGAATGGCATCAACGCCAAAATCGCCGCCGCGTGTGTGGGCGACAAACGCGCCACCGCGCGATGCACGGTGGTCAGTTTGTATCAGGGTGGGCAGCACCACCTTTACCGTTACGATCGTTATTCAGATGTGCGATTGGTGTGGGCACCGGAAGATGCGTCGCCGAGTTTTGGTGGCGACCCAGACAACTTTAACTTTCCACGCTTCAGTTTGGATGCTGCCATGTTGCGCGCCTACGAGAACGGCAAGCCTGCGGTAGTGAAACACTTTTTGCCGTTCAGCCCGGGTGGCGCGAAAGCGGGTGAATTGGTTTTTACGGCCGGTAACCCGGGCCGCACCAGTCGCCTACTCACAGTGGCGCAGCTGGAAACGGTGCGTGATGTTCGCCTCATCGCCAATCTGCGCCGTGGTTACGAATTGCGTGGTGTTCTAACCCAATACCGCAAGCTCGGCGTTGAAGAGGCGCGTATCGCACGCAACGACCTGCACGGATTGGAAAACGGCCTGAAGGTGTTTACCGGCCAACTTGCGGCGCTGCAGTCGCCGGAGCTGATGGCGCGTAAACGCGCAGAGGAGGCGCAACTCAAGGCGTTTGCCGCCAAGAGTCCAAACTTCAAGGACGTCGCCGGTGCATGGGACGCCATCGCCGCCGCGCAAGCGGTGTATCGCGAAATTGAACACGAGTACGAACTGATCGAAGCAGGACGCGGTTTCAACAGCCGCTACTTTGGATTGGCTCGTACCATTTGGCGCGGCAGCCTTGAACGCACCAAGCCTGACGCCGAACGGTTACCGGAGTTTTCTTCGACGCGGATGCCGCAATTGGACAGGCAGATCAGTTCGCCCGCGCCGTTTTATCCAGAGTTTGAGAAGTTAAAACTGGCGCACTCGCTGACCAAAATGCGTGAATTACTCGGCACCGACGACCCGTTTGTTGTGAAGATACTCGGCAAGCAATCACCCGAGCAAGTGGCGATCCGGTTGGTTGATGGCACCAAGTTGGCCGACGCCACGTATCGCAAAGCACTTTGGACAGGGGACCGTGCTGCAGTAGAAAAAGCCGACGACACCTTTATCCAGCTGGTACGCGACATTGATGCGGCGGCGATGGCGGTCCGCAAACGTTTTGACAACGACGTGAGTGCAGTTGAGCAGAAAAATGCCGAGCTCATCGCCAAAGTCAGATTTGCAATGTCAGGTTCAAAAACCTATCCAGATGCAACCGGCACGCTGCGTTTGAGTTACGGCGCGGTCGAAGGCTGGATGGAACGCGGAAAACCGGTCGTGCCATTCACAGATTTTGCCGGCGCGTTTAACCGGCATACAGGTGCTGCACCCTACGCATTGCCAGCATCGTGGCTCGCCGCCAAAGACAAAATGCAACTCACACAAACACTCAACTTCGTGACGACCAACGACATCATCGGTGGCAATTCGGGTAGCCCCATGATTAATCGCAAGGCGGAGATTGTGGGTCTCGCCTTTGACGGTAACAAACACTCCCACAGTGGCGCTTATTGGTTCGACCAGAAATTCAACCGCAGCGTGGGTGTGACCAGTGACGGCATTTTGGAAGCGCTAAAGAGTATCTACGGCGCGACGGAATTGCTGGCGGAGATTCGCGGCAAGCAGTAGCGGATCGAGAATATCGTTTGCAATTGAACGATGGCCAGACTTGTGGAGGGGCTGAGAGTTGGGCACGATCAGCCGAAAGCAGTCCTACAACTTTGCATCCCACGCTTGTCAATGGTTTGCATATTTGCTAACGTTGGCGCATGGCGTTTGAAATTGAGTATTTCCACGAGCGTGTGCGTGCAGAGATTGAATCGTGGCCGGTCGATGTCCTTGCAGACTGCGCTCGCCTGATCGAATTGTTGATCGAACACGGTCCTAGCCTCCGCCTTCCGCACTCGCGGGCTCTCGGTGAAGGGCTTTTCGAATCGCGGCCACACGGGCGATCAATGCTTGGCCGAGACAGTTGGGCACTCGGCCGGGTAGCTGCATCACAGGGACTACTTTGCACCCAAGCACCCCAACTCTCATCGTCGCCGCAAGGTTTCGGTCGGCTGCCCACACAGCGCCTCTAGCGTGTTGTAGCCGGGAAGTCTCTCTACAGGAGGTATTTTATGTTCAGATTTTCAGTGCCCGTATTAGCCCTCGTATCACTGCTTTTGGCGCTCGACTCGGTAGCATCTCCGCCGCAGCAGCCCGTGGGTGACGGAAGTTATGGCGAAGGTAAATCGATGAACCCCAAGGCAGAGTCGATCCCGAACTTTGTTCGACACCAGTCTCTGCCCCGGCCAGTGTCTGGAATTCGATTTGTAGTTCCGACTCATGTACTGCAGAGAGCTGCAAATGCTGACATGCCGCTCGCATTTGTACTGGGTGGGCTCTCGCAACGGTCAGGACTCGCGTTCACTGGAGCGGGCGGCGGCAAGGGCTACGTGCCTGCAGACTTCGAGTCCCTTAAGATTTTCTTGCAGAAGCAGGGTGCGGGGCTGGCTGACGGCGTCCGCATGAATCCACAGGCAGTTGAGTGGCAGTACAGCGCGAGCTTTGATACGTCACAGAACGTGACCGGTCTAAACGTAATGGTCAGAGATTTGAAGGGTGCTCGCGAAGTGGTTGCTGGAACAACCCGCGTTTTTTCGATACGCCTTTCTGGGGCCAATGAAGCGCTTGTCGTTGGGGACTTCACCTTGCGTCAATAGAGCCGCCTTGGTGTTGGATGGAATTTGCGATCATGCGCTCCTTGAGCAAGCTAGGGTGGGCAGGATTCATCTGCCCACGCAATCGGCTGTTTGTGGGCACGCGTTACTTCGCCCACCCTGCCAAATCTGCCAAGAGCCATTTGAAGTGAGTGCTTAGTGAATGACGGCTTTCGGGCAATCGCCATGTCGGCTTCGGCTCAACTGCAGCGGTTTGCGATCCCGTTACTACTCCGCAAACTAAGCGGCCGGAAAACGGCGCAGCACCTCGTCCAGCCCACCCGCGTTAATTGCGATTGTCGCTTGCGCCTGTACGATTGGTTTGGCGTAGTAAGCGACAGATGTTCCGGCGACCGCCATCATCTTTAGATCGTTGGCCCCATCACCGATGACCATGATTTGCTCGCGGCTGGCACCAAGTTGTTGTGCAAAATCGCGCACGTGTTGTGCCTTGGCATCGGCATCACAAAGCGGCCCTAACACCTGTCCGGTGAGTTTGCCGTCGATGATTTCCAGTTGATTGGAAAATGCGGCGTTCAATCCAAGGCGCTCTTTCAGCCGATTGGTGAAGAAGTTAAAGCCACCCGAAACAAGCAAGGTAAAAATTCCCGCAGCCTTCGCAGCGGCCACCAATGTTTCCGCGCCGGGCGAAAGTTGTAGCCGCTGGTCATAAACTTGTTGCAGAGCGGCCTCATCGAGCCCCGCAAGCAGCGCGACGCGATGCCTGAACGAGGTAGGCCAGTCGATTTCACCGCGCATGGCGGCTTCTGTCACCGCGGCAACTTCAGCTTTTCTTCCGACGAAGTCCGCGATCTCATCGATACACTCGATGGTGATCAGGGTGGAATCCATATCCATCGCGAGCAGACGAAACTCGCTGAGTTTCCTCGGCTGCGGGGCACTCATGCCGCCACCTTTGCCTGCGGCACGATCGGCGTGAGTTCGTACAAGACGGCCTTGATCGCGAGGACACGATCATGCAGATTGGGCATTGGTTTCTCGATCTTCAGCTTATCAGGACCGGCCAACTTGAAGTGGCGCTTTTGCTGCACGAGTTGGATCACGCGGTGTGGATGTATCGGTGTGTCGGGCCCGAACTGAATGGTGATCGACGCAGCGCTCGCATCAATTTTGATCAGGTCCAACGGCTTGCCGGTGATACGTAGTGAATGGCTGTCGAAGAGATTTGACGTGGCGTCCGGCAAGGTGCCGAAGCGATCAATCAACTCCTCCTTGAGTTGTTCAAGCGTCTCGGCCGAATCGCAGTTGGCGAGGCGTTTATAGATCACCAAACGTTCGTGTACGTCGCCGCAGTAGGTATCTGGCAACAACGCCGGCGCATGCAGGTTGATTTCCGTGGCGACACTCAGCGGCTTGGAGAGATCGGGCTCCTTGCCCGCTTTGAGGGACTTCACCGCGTGGTTCAACATATCCGTGTAAAGCGTGAAGCCGATATCCTGAATGCCGCCGGACTGTGAGTCACCGAGCACTTCACCGGCACCGCGTATTTCCAAATCATGCATGGCAAGGTAGAAGCCTGCGCCCAAATCTTCCATCGTTTGAATCGCTTCTAAGCGACGTTTGGCGTTGATGTTCAAACCCTCTTCAGGCGGCGTCAAAAGATAAGCGTAGGCTTGGTGATGTGAACGACCAACCCGTCCGCGTAACTGATGTAGCTGCGCCAGCCCAAACTTATCCGCACGATGAATGAGGATGGTGTTGGCAGTCGGAACGTCAATACCCGTTTCGATGATGGTCGAGCACAACAACACATTGGCCTTTTGGTGATAGAAGTCGCGCATGACACGTTCGAGTTCACGCTCCGGCAGCTGGCCGTGCGCCACCGCGATACGCGCCTCGGGGATGAGACGTTGCAGGCGTTCCAGCTGGTTTTGGATGGTCTCAACTTCGTTGTACAAATAGTAGGCCTGCCCGCCGCGCTTCAATTCACGCATGATGCCTTCGCGCACCGTGCCTTCGGACAGCGTGTGGACAAACGTCTTGATCGAGAGGCGGCGTTGCGGAGCGGTGGCAATCACCGAAAAATCACGCAGGCCTTCAAGCGACATGGCGAGGGTGCGCGGAATCGGCGTCGCGGTCAGTGTGAGGACATCCACTTCCGACCGCAGTGCCTTGAGGACTTCTTTCTGGCGCACGCCAAAACGATGCTCCTCATCGATGATGACCAAACCAAGATTCTTAAAGACCACATCCTTCTGAATCAGCTTGTGTGTGCCGATGGCGATATCGACGGTGCCGTTGGCAAGCCCTTTGATCGCTTCTGTTGTCTCTTTTGCCGACTGAAAGCGCGAGAACTCGGTGAGCTTAACCGGCCACTCGGCAAAGCGATCCGAGAAGTTGTGGAAGTGCTGTTCGGCAAGCAACGTGGTCGGCACCAGGATGGCGACTTGTTTGCCTGCATTCACCGCGAGGAACGCGGCGCGCAGCGCGACTTCGGTTTTACCAAAGCCGACATCACCGCAGATCAGTCGATCCATCGGCCTGCCGGAGGTCATATCAGCAGTCACGGCCTGTATCGCTGCGGTTTGGTCGGCTGTTTCTTCAAACGGGAAGCCCGCCGCAAACGCATCGACTTCATTTGCCTTCATCGGAAAGGCAAACCCTTGGCGCGCGGCGCGGCGAGCATAAAGATTGAGCAATTCGGCGGCGGTGTCGCGGATTTGTTCAGCCGCTTTACGGCGGGCCTTTTCCCACTGACCGGAACCCAGCCGATGCAGCGGTGCCGAATCGGGATTGGCACCGGTATAGCGTGAAATCACCGACAGCTGCGAGACCGGCACAAACAACTTGTCTTCACCATCGTAGTGAAGCTCAAGGAACTCCATGGCACCCTCGCCGAGGTCCATCGAGATCAACCCCATGTAGCGGCCGATGCCGTGCAGCTCATGCACTACCGGGTCACCCAACTTCACTTCAGCCAAATCACGCAGCATGCCTTCGGCGTTGGTGCGCGATTTTTCACGCC
>JBEILF010000161.1:0-5943 GCA_040379385.1 Burkholderiales bacterium
AGCAGGGCGTCGCCGGTCTCTGATGGTGCGCAATACTGGTCAATATCTTTCACTTCAAGTTTTGCGTTTGGTTTTTGTTGACGCTCAAGTTGGCGTTGATGAGCGAGATCGACTCTCTGCCGGATTACCTCGCTCGCCTCTCCACGTCCGACCTTGACCAACTCAAGTTGCGGCACTGCGGGGACTTCGATTTGCAAATCAATTCGATCCAGCAACGGGCCGGAAATCTTACCGCGATAACGCGCCACTTGGTCAGGAGTGCAACGACACTTGTTGCTGTAGTGCCCCAAATACCCACACGGACACGGATTCATCGCGGCGACTAATTGAAACTGCGCGGGGAAATCGGCTTGTCGTGCCGCGCGGGAGATGGTGATACGGCCAGACTCTAATGGCTCGCGCAGAACCTCAAGTACGCTGCGGTCAAATTCCGGCAGCTCATCCAAAAACAACACGCCGTGGTGTGAAAGCGAAATTTCGCCGGGCCGCGGATTCGAGCCGCCGCCGACGAGCGCAACGCCAGAGGCGGTGTGATGGGGGCTGCGAAAAGGACGCTGCTTCCAACGCTCCAGTTTGAACCCCCCCGTTAAGCTTTGCACCGCAGCCGTCTCCAGCGCTTCGTCATCTGTCATGGTTGGCAGCACACCAACAAAACGTTGCGCCAACATCGTCTTGCCGGTTCCAGGCGGGCCCATCATCAGAATACTGTGGCCACCGGCTGCGGCAATTTCCAGCGCACGTTTTGCGCCGGATTGTCCTTTGACATCGGCGAAGTCGGCAACCTCTCGTTGCGCTGACAGCGGAGTTTGCTTATCCACCACATACGGCACAATCGCCTCGCGTCCGGCTAGATGTGAGCAGACTTGCAACAGCGAATCAGCAGGAAGTACCGTCGCATCACGAACCAATGCCGCCTCAAACGCCGAGGCTTTTGGCAAGATAAACGCACGGCCATCGCGATGCGCTTTCAAAGCCATTGCCAAAGCTCCGCGGATCGGGCGCAATTCGCCGGTCAAGGCAAGTTCGCCTGCGAATTCATACTGATCCAGTTTGTCACCTGGTATCTGCCCGGTTGCGACCAGAATGCCAATGGCGATCGGCAAATCAAATCGCCCGCTATCTTTGGGCAAATCCGCTGGTGCTAAGTTGACGGTAATGCGCCGGGCGGGAAACTCGAAGCGCGCGTTTTGCAGCGAGGCACGCACCCGATCCTTACTCTCTTTGACTTCGAGTTCCGGCAGGCCAACGATGGTGAACGACGGCAGGCCGTTTGCCAGATGCACTTCGACGGTAACGGGCGGCGCTTCCATGCCCGTCAACGCTCGGCTGGTGAGCACTGCTAAAGACATTAGGCCGACTTGTGTTCGAGTGCGGCGATCCTGTCCTCGAGAGCTCGCAACTTAGCGCGGGTCTTCTCCAGCAACGCGCGCTGCGCGTCGAATTCCTCGCGAGTCACCAAGCCCTGCTTTGCCAACTGCGAAACAAAGTGTTGGCGGGCATTTTTTTCCAGCTCACCCGCCGGAGACGCGGCGATCACTTCGCCGACTCGCTGGGCCAAGCTGGTTAACTTGTCGAACGTGGGGTTGGGCGTGTAATTGCTCATGGCTGTATTGTAACGCGCAGGGGCTGCCCCGCCGTTGACGCCATCCAGCGCAACCACAATGGCGATTGCACCAAGTAGGTGCATTTAGGTCATTTAAGGTAATTTACTGGTGCAGCAAAACCAGGGATATCGAATAACTTAATTTTTTCAACCCCTTACCACGTCGCAGCAGCTGGCACGCAATATGCTCGATATCAACCAGGTGACATTACAAGATCGATTACAACCGCAGAGGGAAACTTCATGAAACAAGCATCTCAACTAGGCAAATCCACCTTAAATGCACTTATTGCCGCATTGGCCGCCAGCGGCGCATTGTCGATGAGCAACGCGATGGCACAGGCAGCGCCTGCGGCACCGGCAACGCCGGAGCCCACGCCAGAACATACATTTGTTCCAAAAATTTCTCTGTTCAGCGAATACGAATACCGCGGCATTTCGCAGACCTCAGAGAAGCCGGCCGGTCAGCTAAATTTCGATTATTCACATTCATCTGGCTTCTACGCCGGTGCGTTTCTGTCCAACATCAAGTGGATCAAGGACACCAAAACTGTTGTGACACAAGGTGCGCCGCACGGCAGCACGGTTGACGGTAGCGCCGGTGGCGTGGAACTGGATCTGTTTGGTGGCTTTAAGTTTGAGTTGGTCAAAGGCGTGACGATGGATATTGGATATCTGCGTTACGAATATGTCGGCTCCGACGAACAATCGTTCACCTTGGCACGTGTCAAAACCGTTGCGCTCGCCAAACCGAATACCGATGAAGTCTATGTTGGCCTGTCCGGTGGACCGTTCAGCTTCAAATACTCCTATTCAACGGGCAACACGTTCGGTGTTATCAACAGCAAAGGATCCACCTTCGCCGAGTTCAACTGGGCGCAGGAAGTCATGCCCAAGCTCACACTCAATGCCCAAGTCGCGCGGCAAACCTACAAGAACAATGGTGGGTTCACCTACACCGTCTACAAAGCGGGCGGCACCTATGACATCGGTGATGGCTGGAACGCAGGCGCCTATTACAAGACTACCAACGCCGTCGAAGCGAACTACACGTATCTGGGTAAGGACTGGAGTAAAGGTCGCCTGGTCGCATTCGTTTCCAAGTCGTTCTAACTTCACGCTATAAGAACCTCGCCTCTAGCAAACACACGACCAGTCCGGCCGGAGTCTCGGCGATTGGTCGTGTTGAATCTTAACCACCGGGAGCACAAAACATGAAACTGGTTACCGCAATCATCAAGCCGTTCAAGCTGGATGAAGTGCGTGAGGCCCTGTCCGCCATCGGCGTGCAAGGCATCACTGTCACGGAAGTCAAAGGCTTCGGACGTCAAAAGGGACACACCGAGCTGTATCGCGGCGCGGAGTACGTGGTCGACTTTCTTCCAAAGGTAAAGATCGAAGCCGCGATCAAAGACGATTTGCTCGACCAAGTCATCGAGGCCATCGAAAAATCCGCGAACACCGGCAAGATTGGTGACGGCAAGATTTTCGTGTTCGACCTACAACAAGTTGTTCGTATTCGCACCGGGGAAACCGGCGCGGATGCGTTGTAACCCTGGGAGCCCCATCACATGAAAACCTTATTTGCTTCAGTCGCCATCGCGCTGATGGTCACGGTCGGCAGTATTGGCCTGGCAAGTGCGCAAGACAAAAAAGCTGAAACGCCGACCCCAGCAGCGGCGTCACCAACAGCCACTTCTGCCGCGCCGACGCCAGCGACACCCGCAGTCGCAGCCGCAGCGGCACACGCAGCAGCAGCGGCCCCGGCACCGGTTCCAAACAAAGGTGACGTTTCCTGGATGCTGGTGTCAACCGCGTTCGTGTTGCTGATGAGTGTTCCAGCGCTGGCACTTTTCTACGGCGGCTTGGTTCGCTCCAAGAACATGCTGTCGGTGCTGATGCAGGTGTTCGTAACCTTCTCGCTGATCACTGTACTTTGGGTAGTCTACGGTTACAGTCTGGCATTCACCGAGGGCAATGCGTTTATAGGCGGCTTTGATCGATTGTTCTTCAAAGGTATAGCCGATGTGCCGAAAGGTGAGTTTGCGATGGCGGCGACGTTCAGCAAAGGTGTCGTCATTCCGGAGATGTTATTCGCCGCATTCCAATGCACGTTCGCTGCGATCACCTGCTGCCTGATTCTCGGCTCCGTGGCCGAGCGCATGAAGTTTTCAGCGGTGTTGTTGTTCGTCGCACTTTGGTTTACGTTTAGCTACGCCCCAATCGCCCACATGGTCTGGTTCTGGATGGGCCCTGATGCGTACACCGATCCGAAATTGGTCGATGGTCTGAACGCAAAAGCAGGCCTGTTATGGCAGTGGGGCGCTCTCGACTTCGCTGGCGGCACGGTCGTACATATCAACGCCGGTGTTGCTGGGTTGGTCGCCGCCTACATGCTGGGCAAGCGGATTGGTTACGGCAAAGAAGCGCTTACGCCGCACAACCTGACGATGACCATGATCGGCGCTTCCATGCTCTGGTTCGGCTGGTTCGGCTTCAACGCGGGCTCCGCCCTCGAAGCCGGTAACTCGGCAGTGCTGGCGTTTATGAACACCTTCTTAGCCACCGCATGCGCAGTGTTGTCATGGACCTTCGCCGAGTGGCTGCTTAAAGGCAAGCCGTCGATGTTGGGCGCGGCATCCGGTGCGGTAGCAGGCTTGGTCGCCATTACGCCAGCTGCGGGCAACGTCGGCATCCCTGGCGCATTTGTCATCGGCACCTTGGCTGGCCTAGTTTGTTTGTGGGGGGTTACAGGTTTGAAGCGACTGCTGAAAGCCGACGATTCACTCGACGTGTTCGGTGTACACGCCGTCGGCGGCATCCTCGGTGCATTACTCACCGGCGTATTTGTATCACCTGATCTGGGCGGCCCAGGCTTTGTCACCGATTGGGTGAAGGCGTCGACCGGCTTCACCTCCATCGGCGGACAGTTGCTAATCCAAGCCAAGGCGGTTGGTTTAGCCGTTGTCTGGTCCGGCGTTGTGACCGCTGTTGTTCTGTTCATTGTTAAGACGGTAGTTGGTCTACGCGTCTCGGAAGACGATGAGCGTGAAGGGCTAGACATCGCCTCACATGGTGAGACCGCGTACAACAAGTAGCATATCTGGCGGGGCAACCCGCTGCATCTTGCGTTAGGTTAGAAGTAAGAGGGGCATCCAACGTTGGATGCCCCTTTTGTTTGTAGAAATGACTTGACCACCCTAACCGCGCTCCAATCCCCCAGCCCTACCTAAGTCATTGTTTTGCCTTGTTTTTGCCCGGCAGGTAGAATGCTCTCCTCGGCTTCTCAAAACACCACATGAATCAACGCCACCCCCACCTACCTTTTACCCCTGAATCTGATGCTCTCCGGGACGGCGTCCCAGACGTGCAGGGCCGCGCCGACGTACGCCACATCGCTATCGACCAAGTCGGCATCCGCGGAATTCGGCACCCACTCCGCGTCCAATCTGCAGACGGCTCGGTACAACACACGGTTGGCATGTTCTCGATGACGGTTAACTTGCGCGGGGACGTGAAGGGTACACACATGTCGCGTTTTGTCGAACTTCTGGAAGCCGAACGCGCTGGCAAGGCCGCGCTTGACCCGGCGGGGCTTCATTCGCTTTTGCAGCGCATGGTAGCGAAGCTTGAGGTAAACGAGGGCGTGATCTCGATTGAATTTCCATACTTCATCGAAAAGTCGGCACCCGTTTCAGGCGTTACCTCACTGCTCGATTACCAAGTGACTTTGACGGGGAGAATGCGCTCAGGGCAGTTTTCTTCAACCACCAAGGTGGTTGCGCCGGTGACGAGCTTGTGTCCGTGCTCAAAGGAGATATCGGATTACGGCGCACACAATCAACGTTCACACATCACCATGACCATCGAGGCGGCGAAGCCGATTACGATAGACGAAATCGTACGCATCGCCGAGGAACAAGCGTCTAGTGAACTGTATGGCGTATTGAAGCGTGTCGATGAAAAATTCGTCACCGAGCGGGCATACGACAACCCCAAGTTTGTTGAAGACTTGGTACGCGATATTGCAGCTGCGCTGAATCGTGACGAACGCATCATAGCCTACACGCTCGAAGCCGAAAACTTCGAGTCGATTCACAATCACACCGCGTACGCGCTGATCACGCGCCGCAAGTAAAACTCTAATAAACACGGTCGTTTCCAAACAATAATTCTTGAAAATGGCCGCCAGTCGGGCGGTTTAGTTTTTTGCTGTCAACCGATCCAACGCCTCGCGGTATTTGTCGCTCGTCCGCTGCGCAAGATCAGCCGGTACATCAGCTGCCGGCGGCCTGCGATTGAAACCAATCGAATCCAACCAATTGCGGATGTATTGCTTG
>JBEILF010000162.1:0-5922 GCA_040379385.1 Burkholderiales bacterium
CTCAACAGCCCTTCGCTCTACGACGAGGCGAATAGACTGCTCGCAAAACGCGGGTTTGTTCTCGACAAAGTTGCAATCGACCGGGATTGGTCGGCCCCATACGTCGCAAATGCTAGCGTCGCAGCGGCGTGGGCAGAGGTATATGCCGACACTAAGCAGTATTGGGATTTGTACGAACTCGCGGAAAAGCTGGTCGATCTTGAAGACTACTTCCGTCAATGGCGTTTTCGTCATGTGACGACGGTCGAGCGTGTGATCGGCTTTAAGCGCGGTAGCGGCGGCACGTCGGGCGTGGATTACCTGCGCAAGATGGTGGATGTGCGATTGTTTCCCGAGCTTTGGGACATCCGTACCGCTCTGTAGAGAGCCGAACCTACGGCAGCGCGACTATCGCCGTATCGCCCAGCAGCGTCGTCCACTCCCGCACTCGCCGCTTGTGACCAAGCCGTTCTTGACGTAGGGATCGGCTTGGGCAAAGACTTCGGCTGCTGCGCCAGTTTCACCGTGGAAAACCAATAATGCACCATCTACGGGATTCGCGAATGCGCCGACGGGAAACAGATCGCCATTCGCCTTCGCCGCTTGCGCCAATGCAAGATGTTCAGCACCAAACGGTGTACGACGCTCGACATAATCATCAACCACTTGGTAAATGAGAACGCAGTGTTTCATTTGAGGTGTTTCGCGGTGTTGACGATCGATTCAACAACAAGCGCACCGGGAGCAGTCCATGGCGCGATGAGTTCAAAGTGTCCAGAATCGTCGAGCGTGAGTAATGTCACCATCTCGCCCTTGGCTTTGGCGCGCTCACGGTAGCGCAGTGCATGCGCGGGCGCAACGATGCCGTCGTAGACGCCGCTGATGAGAGTCTGCGAAAGTCCCAACGGAAGCAACGGCGTCACAGATGTATCGAGGTAAGCGGCGTCTTTGCGCTGTTTGGTGTTAATGAGCAAGTCCACCGTGTCTGCGCCGCAAGCGTACGCGGATGCAGACTTTGCGTACTGCAGGTCCGCGAGCGCGGCGATGCCGACACTCGCTTTGATTGGCAGCGGCTTCGCCGAGTGGAGGGGCGAGGTGCTGGCGATCTTAGGCCGCGCGGCAAGCCAAAGCGCCAGATGTCCGCCGGCTGAGTGGCCAGTTGTGATGACGCGATTCAAATCGAGTTTGTAGCGCGGCGCAATCTCGCGCAACTTGTCAGCAGCGGCCGCAATGTCAAGAAAGGTATCTGGGTACGGCGAAAAATTCTCTGCCTTGGTACCAATGCGTCGGTAGGTCACACTCCAAACCGCAACTCCTTTTTCGGCAATCGCTTGGGACAGAAACGCAACCAGCTCGGGCCCGGGCAAATCCGCGCGCCAACATCCGCCGTGAATCAGGACAACGACCGGCAACGATGTACCAAGTGCTTCTGGTAACCACAGTTCAGCGTATTGGTCGGGGTGTGAGCCGTAGGTCACTTTGTGCGGCGGCGCGGGCCGAGGCGTCCGGTCGAGAACATCCTTGAAGGTTAACGTTTGGGCAGAAGCATTTGTCATGAGAATCGCCGCTAAGATGGCAAGGATGCGTTTGAAAGGGGCGCGAGAGTGCTGTGAGAGGGGCATGGCGAGAATTTATTAAACACAAGCAAGGACGGGCAGTTTCAGGCATTTGTGTCTGGAGACGCCCGTCAATTGGCGACTTTCAATTTTACTCAGCGTTGCGCTGAAAACACACTTTGATCGATTCCGTATAGGGCCGCAAGCGCTTTGCTCTGCAATGCGTCCGCTGTCGGGCCGATGTTGACTTGTCCGGCTCGCGAAATGGTTAGCGTTTGGTCGCGGCTTTCACTGCAAACACGTCGCGCGTGATCCGGATCGTGAGTGGTGAAGACCACAGCCATGCCGCGCTGTTTGAGTTTGATCAGGGCCTCGAGCACCAGCAATCGGTTGCCAAAATCGAGGCTCGCGGTTGGCTCATCGAGCAACAGACACTTGGCTTGGCTGGCCAGGGCGCGGGCGATCATCACCAATTGCCGCTCGCCGCCGGACAATTCAGAAAACTCGCGTTCAATAAACTCGCCCATGCCGACTTGCGACAACGACTCTGCGGCAATGGCGCGATCTACCGCGCCCGGCTGCGCAAACCATGAAAGATGCGGCGCGCGTGCCATCTCAACGACTTCGCGCACGTTGAAATTGAAGAAGCTAGCTGAGTTTTGCGGCACGTAGGCAATCTGCCGCGTAATCTCCGGTACGGAAAGTGTGGTGATCGATATGCCGTCTAACAGAACGCGCCCTGCACGCGGCTCGAGTAAGCCCAACACAGTCTTAAACAACGTGGTTTTGCCGCTGCCATTCGGCCCGAGTATGGCAATTGCCTGGCCGGCGGCCACATGCAACGAAATATCGCTGGCAATGACGCGACGGGGGTAACCGATAGATAGTTTTTCTACATTCAGCAGAGTCATCTTGCCCGCCTGAAAGTCGCCGCCATCAGCCAGATAAACACCGGTGTTCCGAGTGCTGCGGTGAGCACACCCGGCGGTACTTCAATCTGCGCAATGCTGCGCCCAATGGTATCGACCATCAACATAAACGTGCCGCCGATGAGCATCGCCAGCGGCAATAGGCGTGAAAACTCCGCGCCCACCAGTAGGCGCACCGCGTGTGGCACTACCAGTCCGACCCAACCGACAATGCCGCAGATTGCCACCGATGCGGCGGTCATCAATGTCGCGGCGATGATGACAGTTAAACGGAGACGGCTGGTGTCTTGGCCCAATGCGCGCGCCTCATCATCGGGCAACGCCAGCAGGTTAATGCGCCAGCGCAACGCGGCCAAGGGTAAGGTGGCGATGACAATGATTGGTAGTGCCACCGCCAAATCCTGTTTTGTGATACTCGCAAAACTTCCCAACAGCCAGTACGTTATCGCGGGTAGTTGGTTGTATGGATCGGCCAGATACTTGGTGAGTGCGATGCCCGACCCCAACAACGAGCCGATCACCACTCCCGCGAGCACCAGCGTCAGCACCGGGTCGTGTCCGCCATGCTTGCTCACCAGACTGTTGCCAATGAGATAGATCGCTGCGACTGCCGCAAGACCGCCGATAAACGCGAGCCCTTGAATGGCGACAATCGGCAACGCCATCAAGATGCCCAACACCGCACCCAACGCCGCGCCGCTGGAAACGCCCAGGATATCGGGCGACACCAAGGGATTGCGAAACAGGTTTTGGTACGCTGCACCAGCAGCAGCCAGCGCGGCACCGACCGCGAACGCGGCGACAATACGCGGGCCGCGGATGCTGAATAAAACTAGGTCAGCGTTTTCGGGTGCGTTTGTAGTGCCGCCGAAGAGCTTTGCGCCGAGAAGTGAAAACAGCTCCCCAATACTTATCGGGAAGCGACCTACCGACAGTGCCACCAATACCATCCCTACCGCCATGGCAATAGCCAAGGTGTGTATCGCCGCGACGCGAGCGGAGCCGATCTTCGTGATGGCGGGGATGGAAGTGCTTGTGGACACGGAGCGGGTTGGTGATCGGGTTTTGCACCAAAGGAGCGGGGTTAGGCTATTTTGGCAGCACGCCGGGTTCGCCAAGAATGTTTGCAATTTGTTCGCGAGTCGGCTTTTGCTGGTAGAGAAGGCGGTAGACGATTTCGATCTCTTTGGTGAGGTCAAATTTGAAGGTCTCGGGGTACAACAAATTTGCCAGCCACTTTAGCCCGATCAGTCGATTGGCCCCCGGTGGAAAATCGAACCAGCCGAATGGGAGGTTAGGCGAGAGGAACACACGTTTGTTGCGCACCGCACGAATGGTCTGCCATTCGGCGCGCGTCCACACCTCGCGGTAAAAGGCTGGGTCATTAGTGACGATGAAATTGGGATTCCATAACACTACCTGCTCGAAGCCAACCTGCGCCAGATTGGCAATGCCGACACCGCTGGTGCCGATGCCTGCGACATTTTTGGCACCCAAGAATTCCAGCATCTCGACATTAATCGAGCCCGGCAGCCCTGTTGTGAGACCATTGTTGCCTCGCGCGTAGTACGCTTCCGGTCGTTTTTCAATTGGGATGGTGGCGATACGTGCCTTTAGGTCGGCGAAGGTGGCGTTGACGTAATCAAGCAGTGGTTTGGCACCATTGCCCTCGCCCAAAATGCGCGCAACTTTTTCGATCTGCTGTGGCAGCGTATCGAGTTTGCCGTCGAGCAGGATATAGGGGATTTTGGTTTCTTGGGTAACACGATCCGCGAGTGAGGCGAAGTTGGCATTGACCGAGCCGATGTCGATGATGATGTCGGGCTTGGCTTTCAACACCACCTCGACATTAGCCGTGTTGCCACGACCGGTCAGCCGACCCAATTCGGGCAGTTTGACCAACTGTGGCGGCAAGAACAGCGCTTCATCGGGCCTCATCGCACGCGTCCAGCCGATAAGTTTCTGCGGCGCAATTGCCATCACCAACACCGAGGCGGGTGGCCCGGCGGCGTACACGCGTTCGATCTTGTGCGGCAGTTCGACTCTCCGCCCGGCGTCATCGACGAACGTTTGTGCACCCACGGTGGTCGGTGCGGCGGACCAGCACAGCGCCATCGCAAGGGGGACGACTATGAAACGACGCCACCCGTCTTGGGGTTTGCAAAAAATCATGTTGCCTCCGATTTTCTATTCGTATTTGCCATGCAAAAATGTGCATATGAAACACAAACCATCCAGTGCCGATCGCACCGCCGTGCCAGACCTCATGGAACTCAAGGAAGTTGCGGCATACCTGCGCATCGGTGAACGCACCGTGTACGACTTAGTGAAACAGAAAAAGATACCGTGCTCGCGTGTCACGGGTAAGTGGTTGTTCCCCAAACGGTTGGTGGACTTGTGGATCGACCAAAACACCGAATCGGCTGGTCTGGGCCGCGCGAGGCCAACCGCGAGCCGTGTTGTCGCGGGAAGCCACGATCCGTTGCTCGATTGGGCGGTGCGTAAATCTGGTTGCAATATGGCGATGTTATCCGGCGGCAGTCGCAGCGGGCTGGTGCGTTTGTATGATGCGGAAGCAGTCATCGCCGGCATCCATCTATACGATGCGGCGACAAATGATTTCAACAAGGCTGCGTTGGCTGCCGCCCCGCTTGGAGAATGGGTCGCAATCACCATGGCGGAGCGCCAACAGGGCTTGGTTGTCGCAACGGGCAACCCGTTGCAAATCGCATCGATCGGCGACCTGGTTGCTGTAAACGCGCGCGTTGCGCTGCGACAACCCGGCGCGGGAAGCCGTGAATTGTGGGATTGCCTGCGCGACCAATCCGGGTACTCACCACAACAATTCACCACGTTGGACGCGCTGGCCTTGACGGAGACTGATCTGGCACTCGCCGTACGCGAGGGTGCTGCGGATGCCGGGCTCGCCATCGAATCAGCGGCGCGCAATTTTGGTCTTGGATTCATTCCTCTTAAGGTTGAACGGTTCGACTTGGTGATGCTGCGGCGCGAGTATTTTTCGGCGGACGTACAGCGACTGTTTGCTTGCATTATGGGGGAAGCCTTTGCTCTTCATGCCGCATCACTTGCCGGCTACGAGCTGGCCAAACGCGGGCAGGTTGTCTTTAACAGCTAGCCGACACGCCTGCCTACTAGGCAGCCTTCTTCATCGGCGGCTTGGCGTTCGGGAAAAACAGCTGCTCTCCGCCGATCTTGTAATCGGCGATGGCTTTTTGACCAGCCGCCGAAATCACCCAGTCGATGAAGCGTTGTCCCAGCTCCTTTTTGACGTGTGGATGTTTTGCCGGGTTTACCAGCATCACGCCATACTGGTTGAACAGTTTGGCGTCGCCTTCGACTTGTATTGCGAGTTCACCGCGATTTTTGAATGACAGCCACGTGCCGCGATCCGTGAGGATGTACGCATTCATGGCGGAAGCGGTATTCAATGCCGGTCC
>JBEILF010000163.1:0-5895 GCA_040379385.1 Burkholderiales bacterium
CGTTGTCGATTCGCTTCATACTTTGACGGCATGCCGTAGGGTGTGGCGGCAACCGGTTGGCCCAAGCCCTTGGTGTGTTCGGGCAACTCAAGAATGTTCGGGTCGCCAAGCAATGGCGTCTGTGCGGCGGCACCGCTTGCAACGACCGCACCCGCGCCGCTCAAGGCACCGGCGAAGGCCCCGCGTAGAAAGTCACGGCGTCCGCGTTGAACGTCGGCAATCATTTCCGGCGAGAGAAAATTTTCTGGTGCCTTGGTGATCCGTCCGCTGCTAGGTTGCTCTGCCATATTGCTGGTTCCGATTAGCCCGCAGCGTAAACGCGGCGTAGTGGGGCGTGGTGGGGTGTAGTGGACATGATGATATAAGGTTCGGCTAATATTAGGCTAATCTAATACGAAGTCACGCTGCACCGCAACATGCTGGCAAATACGCTAGAGTGAGCCGATGGCCAACAAAAAACAATCTATCGCGACATCCCCACCACAACGCACCTTCAAACGACGTGCCGCGCGCCTTACAGACGCCAACACCGACATTTTTGACCTGATTGGCAAATCTCAGAACATTGAAGAAGCCGCTGTGGCGATGCAGGCGATGTCCCACCCGCTACGGATCAAAGTGTTATGCCTGCTCTCGTCGGGGGAGATTTCCGTTCAGGAAATTGTCGAGGCGGTAGGCACCACCCAAGGCAATGTATCCCAGCACTTGGCGATCCTGAAAGCCAGCGGCATGGTCGCCAGCCGAAGTGAGGGCAAAAGGATACTGTACCGGATTGAAGATCCACGCATCATCAAACTCATCTCGCTGACCCGCGAGATGTTCTGCTCAATGTAGATTCCATCTGGTTTATGCACGAGTGTGTTCGGCAAAATTTGGCTGAAACTGCTCGCCAAATATAGCGTTCGCGTGAACGGCACTGCTATTGTCTATTGACGCGGCAACCAACTCTGGACACCCGTTTCAGTCATCTCCAACTCGCACGTACAAGCAGAAGAGTTGCGCCGGGCTGGAGCCAGTTTTGCCGCTGCTATAACGTCCGCAAGCACGTTGCTAAGCGGCTCGCTTCCCCTCCTGCCATCCCTTGGGAATAGAGCCCAATAACTTCTTGGTGTATTCCTGCTGTGGGTGGAGATAGATCTCATCAGAGTTGGCGACTTCAATAACATTCCCCTCGGACATGACCATGACCTGATCGGAAATGTACTTCACCACCGCCAAGTCGTGCGAGATAAAGATGTAACTCATCTTGTACTCGTCTTGCAGGTCCTGCAGGAGGTTGAGCACCTGTGCCTGTACGGAGACGTCCAGTGCCGATACCGACTCATCACAAATCAGCACGTCTGGCTTCATCGTCAAACATCGCGCGATGGCGATACGCTGCCGCTGACCGCCGGAGAACTCGTGCGGATATTTGTAGAACGATACCTCTGGCATACCGACGCGCTTGAGTAACGCCATTGCCATCTGCACACGTTCTTGCTCGTTGGCACCAATCTTGTGGATGGTCATCGGCTCCAGCAAAATTTGGCCGACGGTAAAGCGTGGATTCAACGAGGCGTATGGATTCTGAAACACAATCTGGATGCGGCGCTTGTACTTCATCATCTGCTTCTCGGAGAGCTTTAGTAGATCGACGCCGTCGAATAGCACTTCGCCGCCGGACGCACTATGCAAACGCATGAGCGTCAGGCCGACCGTGGTTTTGCCTGAACCCGATTCCCCCACCAAGCCGAGCGTTTTGCCGCGCGCGAGTTTGAACGAGGCGCCCTGCACGGCGGCGACTTCACGCTTTTTGAACAGTCCATCCTTGAGTTGAAACCGCTTCGACAGATTACGCACGTCGAGCACGATTTCATCATCATCTGCATAACCCCGGGTTTGCTGCGTGAGATTCTCCAACCGCAAGCCTTCCGGTCGCAGGAAATCTTCGATAACGGGCAGCCGCTTCGGGCGCGAATCAACATTCGGACGGCACGACAGTAGCGCTTTGGTATACGGGTGCTGCGGCGCTTCAAAAATTGCCTTTGCCGTCCCCTTCTCTTTGATTTCCCCCTGCTGCATCACCACGACGTGATCGGCGATCTCACCGACCACCGCCAGATCGTGGGTGATAAACAGCACCGACATCTTGTGTTTCTGCTGGAGTGATCCGATCAAATCCAGAATCTGCTTCTGGATGGTCACGTCGAGCGCCGTGGTGGGCTCGTCGGCAATCAACAACTGCGGCTCGCAGGCAATCGCCATGGCGATCATGACGCGCTGTTGCTGCCCACCCGACATCTCGTGCGGGAACGAATGCATCCGCAACTTCGGGGTCGGAATGCCGACTTCATTCATCAACTCTTCGGCACGGCTCCATGCCTGTCTGCGCGTCATTCCCATATGAAGCCGCAGCGTCTCGGCGATTTGGTCGCCGCAGGTGAAGACCGGGTTCAGAGACGTCATCGGCTCTTGAAAAATCACCGAGATGTCCTTGCCGCGGATACTGCGCATTGGTGCATCGTCAAGCGCCAGCAAATTCTGGTCGTTGAACAGAATCTTGCTGTCAGGCGACAAGATCGCTTGCTCAGGCGGTAGCAGCCGCACAATCGACATCGCCGAAACCGATTTGCCGGAACCTGATTCACCGACGAGGGCGACGGTTGAATTGCGCGGCACGTCAAACGAAACACCTTTGACGGCATCAAAGATCGTGCCGCCGTCGAGGCGAAACTTGACGTTGAGGTTTTGTACTTCGAGTAGGTTATCCATGTTGTCCCCGGCCATCACTTGATTTTCGGATCGAGCGCATCACGCAACGAATCCGTGAGCATCGAAAAGGCGGTAACCAACAGCGCCATCGAGACTGACGCGGCGACCAGTTGCCACCATTTGCCAATCACCAACTCCGATTGCGCCTCGGCGAGCATCGTGCCCCAAGACACGGAATCGACCGGCACACCCAAGCCCAGAAAGGACAAGATGACTTCAGCCTTGATGAACTGGACAACGTGTTGTGACAGCTGAACCAAACAAACGTGTGAAACATTTGGCAGGATGTGAACGAACATACGGCGAGTGTGAGAGGCACCAATGGCTTGCGCGGCTTTGACGTATTCGCGTGAGGCGTGTTTGATGTACTCGGCGCGCACCAAACGGTAGATACCCGTCCAGCCGGTGAAGGCCAGAATGAAGATGATGGTATCGAGGCCGCGTTTGAATACCGCCGCGAAGGCCAGGATCAGCAGGATGTACGGGATGGAGGTGAAGACGTTGTAAAACCACTCCAAGAAGTCACCGGTCTTGCCGCCCATGTAACCGGAGATGGCACCTAGGACCGTACCGATGATGGTGGCCAGCAGGGCCGCAATCAGCCCAACGAAGATCGATGTTTCAGCACCCTTGATGGCCTTCTGAATAACGTCGCGCCCCCATTTATCACCGCCGAACAACAGTGTATCGGCACGCGGCGTATCGGTAATCTTGATTTCTGCGGTTCGCTTGGCCCACTCCTCATACTTCGGGGCGAGCGGATCAATGTCGGACAAATCCACGAATGGCACTTTTGCAGAAGTGTCTTTCTGCGCCGCCTGCGCCGCCTCCAGATTTTCCGCACCCGCCATAAAACTCGGGTTGGCGTATGAAACACCGACTTCTTTTGACCAGTTCTTGGCGACCAGACCCGTGTATGAACCTGCCATGAGCAACAGAAAGAACAGCACGACCACGAGTGCGGTCATGCCGATCTTGTCGCGCTTGAGTCGACGCCAGGCCAGTGTCCAAAGTCCGGGGGACGGCTGGTGCAGCGGTGCGGCAACAGGTGCCGATGGCGGTTGATTTAGCACAGCACTCATAACGTACTCCTCAGAAAACTTGCGCGCGGAAGCACCGCGCGGGCAATAACGCAAGAAACTTGGACCCCCGCCTGCGCGGGACGATTTGGCGACTAAGCGCATCCGCTCGCCAATCGCGGCGAGGCTGCACCTCTGGCTCTTGGGCGGAATAACATAATTGATTGGACCCCCGCCTGCGCGGGGGTGACGCATCCGCTCGCCAATCGCGGCGAGGCTGCGCCCCTGGCTCTTGGGCGGAATAACATAATTGATTGGACCCCCGCCTGCGCGGGGGTGACGCATCCGCTCGCCAATCGCGGCGAGGCTGCGCCTCTGGCTCTTGGGCGGAATGCGTCATTTGAATGTCACCCGCGGATCGATAGCCTTATAGGTAATGTCCACCAACAGGTTGATGATCATCGTGATCATTGCAAGATACACGGTTGCCGCCTTGATCACCGGGAAGTCCGAGCGGTTTACCGCGACCAAGATCTCACGCCCCAGACCCGGGATCGAGAAGAATGACTCCAGCAAGAACGAGCCGACAAACAAACTCGGCACCGCAATACCGACGTTGGTGATGATGGGAATCATCGCGTTGCGCATGACGTGTTTCAGCAACACCTTGTTTTCCGAAAGCCCCTTTGCGCGGGCCGTGCGGACGTAGTCGCTGTTGATTTCGTCCAAGAAAAAGCTGCGATAGAGGCGCAAAGCAGGTGCCAGGCCGACAAAAATCGCCAGCATGATCGGCAGCGGCGCGTAGTTCGCCATGTTTTTCCAGAAGTTGTCGCTCCAACCCTGCACCGGGAAGACACCCCACTTAAAGCCAAAGTAGTACTGCGCGACGATGATGTACACCAAAAACGAAATGGACATTGCAACCGTACAGATCATCATGATCATTCGGTCGGTCAACGTCCCGCGAACGTATGCCACACCGATCGCCAAAAAGATGGCGATGATGGTTTCCAGCACCAATACCGGGATCATGATCGACAACGTTGGCCCAATGCGCGTGGCGAGAATCTTCGGCACCTCTTCGTTGGTTGCCCATGAACGCACTGCCTGACAACCACTCGGCGGTGTAGCCTTCGGCGCAGCCTTGGGGTCCGCCTTAGGATCACTCTTCGGTGGCTCTGATTTATCGGTAAAGGAACGCCACGTGCACGTAAAGCCGGTGGCGACCTCAAAACCGAAGTAGCCCATCTGCACGTACCAAGGCTGATCCACCCCGAGCTGCTTACGAATGTTCTCAATTTGTTCTTTGTTGGTAATTTTCCCTGCCAACACCAGTGCAGGGTCACCACCAACGGCGTTGAACAATACGAATATGAGCAACATCACGCCGGCGAGTGTCGGCACCATTTGTCCAATTCTTCTTAGTATGTAGGCACCCATGGGCCTCCTTCAAAAAAAACAGTGTTACGTTGGATAAAAAAAATTAGTGTTGCATCACCTTGCGCTGCATGGCGAGATCAACATCAAGATATTTGAACGCGGTGTAATAGATCGGATGCTTCTTGTAACCCTTCACCCAGGGGTTGATGAAGTGACTAAACGTACGGTGTAAGGTAAACCGCCACGGCGCGTAGGCCACAATGAGGCGACTCATCTCGCGATACAAACGATTGCGCTCTGGGCCATCCGGAAGCTTCAGCGCGGCAGAATACAGCTGATCGTAGGCGGCGAGCTTGAAGCGTGAATCGTTGGAGATGTCGGTGTTCGGTCCATAAAGGAGTTGCAAAAAATTCTGCGCGTCGGGGTAGTCTGCGATCCATGCGATGCCCGACATCTGAAACTTGCCAACCTTACGGTCCTTGATCAAATCCGCAAACAGCACCTCTTTCGCCGTCACCTTAATCCCCACCGCCGCCATGTTCTTCACCCACAGTGCCGCGCGTTGCCGCTGTTCCTGTTCGTTCGCTTGGTACTTGTACTCGATGGTTAGCGGACGGCCATCCGGCATATCGCGCCAACCGTCACCGTTTTTATCCAAGTAGCCATACAAATCCAGCAGCGCTTTCGCGGCAGGCAAGTTGTACTGTTGTTCGGCAGTGCGGAAAGTCGGGTCGTATCCGACAAC
>JBEILF010000164.1:0-5836 GCA_040379385.1 Burkholderiales bacterium
AGACAGTTCCATTAAGAATCTAATACTCCAATGAGAATAGCGCGCCTTAGAAAAATGCGTTGAGCCCAGTCTGCGCGCGACCCAGAATCAACGCATGCACATCGTGGGTGCCTTCGTAGGTATTCACGGCTTCCAGGTTCATCGCATGGCGAATGACGTGGTATTCGTCCGCGATGCCGTTGCCACCGTGCATGTCGCGTGCAACACGAGCAATGTCGAGCGCCTTGCCGCAGTTGTTGCGCTTCATCAGCGAAATCATTTCAGGTGTGGCGCGGCCTTCATCCATCAAACGTCCCAGACGCAACGCGCCCTGCAAACCTAGAGTGATCTCGGTTTGCATATCGGCCAGCTTTTTCTGGATCAACTGTGTGGCCGCGAGTGGTTTGCCAAACATCATCCGATCAAGCGTGTATTGCCGGGACTGCATCCAGCAGAACTCCGCCGCGCCCATCGCGCCCCAGCTGATGCCATAACGCGCTTTATTCAAACAACCAAACGGACCCTTGAGTCCTTTCACGTTTGGCAACAGATTTGCGTCAGGCACAAACACCTGATCCATGACGATTTCACCGGTAATTGAAGCGCGCAAGGAAAACTTGCCTTCGATTTTTGGCGCGCTTAATCCCTTCATGCCCTTCTCAAGCACGAAGCCACGGATGGTGTCGCCGTCAGAGGTATCTTTTGCCCAAACGATAAACACATCCGCAATCGGCGAATTGGTAATCCACATCTTCGCGCCATGAACAATGTAACCGCCATCGACTTTGGTGGCGCGCGTGATCATTGACGACGGGTCAGAGCCGGCACCCGGTTCGGTCAGTCCAAAACAACCAACCAGCTCACCGGTGGCAAGTTTTGGTAACCATTTTTCGCGCTGCGCTTCATTGCCGTAAGCGTAGATCGGGTGCATCACGAGGGAAGACTGCACACTCATGGCTGAGCGATAGCCTGAGTCGACGCGCTCTACTTCACGCGCCACCAAGCCATAACAAACATGATTCACACCCGCGCAGCCATAACCATCAATGGTCGCGCCGAGCAAACCGAGGGCACCCATTTCGTTCATGATTTCGCGGTGAAACACTTCGTCGCGGTTTGCATGTAACACGCGTGGCATCAGTTTTTCTTGGCAATAGACCTGCGCTTGGTCGCGCACCATCCGTTCTTCGTCAGACAATTGGTCGTCGAGAAGAAGCGCGTCTTCCCACTTGAAGGTGGCCTTGATGTCGTTTGGTTTCATACTCTGCTCCGATAAAGCTGCTGTGCGACTGAATTGCGTTGTTGCGCGGTGAGTTTGGCAAATCCGGAAATCCTCATGGCTATCAAATCCATTCCCGCATTTGCCAAACCCGCTGTGCTCCGGGCACCTGGCACTGCCGCCGCCCGCGATGCTTTCTGATCCGTTGAATTGTGAGATTGTGCAAGTCTACCAAATACGCGATAATTTGTCCGGACAACTTTTGCGAACCCTCGGCCCATGATGCCCCAAACGATTAGCCAGAAGATTATTGCCCGTGCGGCAGGTCGGGCGTCGGTTGCGGCTGGCGAGATCGTCACCTGCAAGGTGGATCTGGCGATGATGCACGACTCCGGTGGGCCGCGTCGGGTCGAGTCCAAACTCAAGGAGCTCGGTGTCGGCATTTGGGACCCATCAAAAGTCGTGTTGGTGTCTGATCACTACACTCCGGCGATTGATGTTGATTCTGCCGGGATTTTGTCGCTCACGCGCAAGTTTGCGGTGCTGCATCAGATCAACAAGTTCTATGATGGCGAAGGTATCTGCCACGTCATCTTGCCTGAGCGCGGCCACATGAAGCCGGGTCTATTTGCCGTCGGCGGCGACTCACATTCGCCATCTGGTGGCGCATATGGCGCATTCATGGTTGGCATCGGTGCCACCGAAATGGCGGGTGTATTGGCCACGGGCGAAATCTGGGTGAGGGTGCCTGCCACCATTCGGGCGGAGTGGAGTGGCGCGCTAGGCAGGGGACTCGCCGCAAAAGATATTCTGCTGAAACTTTGCGCCACAATCGGCATGAACAACGATTACAAAGTCATCGAATACGCCGGCTCGACTGTCGCGGCGATGTCGATGAACGAGCGGCTGACCATGAGCAACATGTCTGCCGAACTCGGCGCCAAGACCGGCATCATCGCGCCGGACGCCGCAACCATTGCCGACCTTGCGGCCAAGGGCGTGCAGGTGGAAGACTGGCGACGTAACTTAGCAAGTGATGCGGACTGCGCCTATGAAGCCGTGCATCGATTTGATGCCACAACGCTCGCGCCACAAGTTGCCGCGCCACACACGCCCGCCAACAGCCATTCTGTGGTGGACACCGATAAACGTCGGCTCGATCAAGCTTACCTCGGTGCGTGTACCGGTGCCAAAGAAAATGATCTGCGAATGGCGGCCGAAATATTGAAAGGCCGCAAAGTAGCGAACGGCACCCGCCTGTTAATCGCGCCCGCTTCAACTCAGACCACCGCCAAACTCGCGGCAGATGGGACGTTGGCAATCCTATTGGAGGCTGGCGCGCAGATGTTACCAACCGGCTGTGGTGCGTGTGCCGGTTACGGCGCAGGGGTATTGGCCGATGGCGAGGTGGGTATTGCGTCGACCGCGCGTAACTTCAAAGGCCGTATGGGTTCTGCCAAGGCCGATGTCTATCTAGCCTCCCCCTATACGGTCGCCGCATCTGCTGTGAAAGGGGAGATTGCCGATCCACGGGAGTTTTTGTCATGAGCTTGGTTCGCGTTTGGAAGTTGGGTGACCAAATCGACACCGATGTTTTGGCACCAGGTCGGTACATGAAGGGCACAATCGATGAGCTTGCCGCCCATTGTTTGGAAGCCGTGCGCCCTGAATTCGCCGCGCAGGTGAAGCCCGGCGACCTCGTTGTGGGTGGTGTGGGCTTTGGTATCGGCTCCTCACGCGAACAAGCCGCACAAGCGTTGAAACATCTCGGCGTAGGTGCGGTCATCGCCACTGGCGCGGCGCGCATCTTTTATCGTAATGCGATTAACTTGGGATTGCCCGTGCTGGTTTCGGCTGACGCCGCCAAACTTGTTGACGGCGCGATGGTGCAGTTTGATCTGGCGTCGGCGAGCATGAAAGACGCGGACGGGAAGTTGCTCGCCCAATGCGAGCGCCTGCCGGATTTCCTGCTGGAGATCGTCCGCGATGGTGGATTGATTCCCAATCTAAAAAAGCGCCTCGCGGCCAACCGTACTTCTACCTAACCTGAATATTTCATGGGGGCGCGTTGGAAAGCGGGCGAGTAGGTGAACAGGCGAGCGATTTTTTGCCTGACCAAGCACAGCATAGCGGGCTAGGCTTCGGTATGACGGCGGAATATTGCCGTCCAATCGCCCGCCAGCGAACCTGCAGCCCGCATCCACAGCAAGGGAGAAACGCGCCAAATTGGTTTGCCAGTTGCCCACAGGCAACCTCCTGCTAAGCAACCAGCGACCCATGAAATATTCAGGCTAATGCATCGCTGATTCCCTACCCGTATGGCTAGACAATCAACCGGCGGCGGTCGGCACAATCGGGAGTACATGCTGTGGTCTGGCGACTGTCTGGTGCATATTCTGGACACCCCTGTTCAGTGCTGTGAGCGACTCGCGTGCTGCAATCCCGCCGACAAATCACGCTGAGATCGCAACATGGGCGGCGTGCTGGCCATCTTCGATTGGACAGCTTAGCAACGTTGCATTGGGCCAACCGCAATCGCGCTTCATGCGCCGCTTCCTTCCGCGCCACGTCACACCAATACGGTGAGACATGCTTCGCCCGATTCCTCAAGGGTAGGGCAAAGGTGACCGGGTCGCCGAATGAGTGATTCGGTGACTCGGAAGTTACGCGTAGAAGTCGCCGAAGCGGATGCCGATGCCAAATTGATCAACATGCTGAATGATCGTCTCACTTTGTTTGCCGTCGACCACAAAACTAATTGTCGGCATACGGTTACCATCAGTGACGCGATTGCGCCCGATGATGCGTACGTTTTTCTTGCTGCGTAAATAGCTGAGCAACATTTCAGCGAGCGTATCTTCGTGTCGTGCGAACACGTCAAATGCGGCTTGCATTTTTTCTCGCTCAGTGCCCGGCGCACCGAAAGCTTCACCCATCGAAGCCAGGTACTCGCCGATGGCGGCACAGCCGTACGACAATTCAAAGTTGACGTTACCCGGCTGTAGCTTGTAGGGCAATACACATTCGTGTGGGCGATGCGCTTGGCGTCCCAGTGGCCGCATTGACGGCGGCGGCTAACCCCGTCCAATCGACGAGATACGCCAGCCTGTCGAGCACCCCGGTGAATTGAACGAGCTTCTCTTCCCGTCGTGCTGTCGAAAACAAGTCGCCAGTGCGGTTTCTCATTGCTAGTCCCTTAGTCGATGCGGTCTGCACTTAGGGGGCCGGGGTTTTTAGAAGTTCCGCTTAGGAAAGTTCTATTGATTCGGCAATTAAACATAGTGAATAAATCGCAAATTCCACCTGTCCCCGCGCAGGCGGGGATCCAATTTCACCGCGCGCTTGCCACGCAAAATTAGGCTCCCGCCTGCGCGGGAGCGGGGTTTTCTTAATTATTCATATTTAGTTGCCGGATCAATAAAAACTCCGTCGTCCCAGCGCAGGCTCGGACCCAGACCTTCGTAACTCATTGATCTTGCTGTGGACTGGATTCCAGCCTGCGCTGAAATGACGGCAATTTTGAGGTTTTTAGAAGTTCCCCTTTTGATGATCGTCGCGTTTTTCCATGCCCGCACAAGTGGCATTTGCTGGGTTTGGCGATTCTGTTGGTGCAGAAGCAGGCTGAACGATAAGCGATTGACTAGAATGGGTGCTTAGTCAGTTATCTACAACATGATTGGGAAACCGACTGCCGCGATAAGCGGCATTTCGCGTCTCTACATTGAGTTATGCACTGAAGGAGTAACTGATGTTTTTAATCCAACGTTACCTGGTTTTGATGCTAGTTACCGGATCGCTCTTGCTGTTTGCCTTGGCTTGGCACTTAGGCATAAACCTTGAAATTTCTGTGTTAGCGGCATCAGTGACAACGCTAGCGCTGGTGTGGTGGTTGGAGAGCAAGATACCGTATCGCAAGCAGTGGAACAAAAACCACGGTGATTTGGCCACAGACATTGCAAGCGCTGGCGTATTGATTGCCATCATCGACCCACTAATCAAGGCCATAGCGCCGTTGGCTTTGGTGGCGCTTTATGTGGCTTTTTCCACAAAGCCGTTCGTTATTGAATCGCCGCTTTGGCTCCAAGTGGCCTTGGTTCTATTGCTGGTTGAGTTTGGAAAATATTGGGCGCATCGCCTCCATCACACCTTAGCCCCGCTGTGGTGGCTGCACGCCATGCACCACAGCAGCGAGCGTTTGTACTTTATCAACGGCTTGCGGTTTCACCCACTGAATTACGTGGCTAATTTTGCGCTTGCTGTATTGCCGGTGATGTTGATGGGTTTCTCACCGGAGGCCATTTTGGGCTACCTTGCCATTACCCAGCCTGTTGTGTTACTTCAGCATGCCAACATTGATCTTCGGCATGGTGTATTGAACAAAATATTCAGCACGCCCGAGGTGCATCGCTGGCACCATTCCACCACCCCTGATGAAGCCAACCGAAATTTTGGCAATGCGCTGCTCATTTGGGATCATGTGTTTGGCACGTTCAAGAGCGAAGCTGGCTTTGATGAAAGCAAGGCAATTGGCTTGTTTTCGTCGTCGAAGGCGCACTACCCTTCAACGAGCTCTTACCTTGCTCAGTTGTTCTCCATGTTCCGGCCACCATGCTGCCGTGCATAACCTTTCGCTCGAGC
>JBEILF010000165.1:0-5821 GCA_040379385.1 Burkholderiales bacterium
ACTTCGCATTTTCATCGCAGTCTTTCCTCGACGAAATCAGCCAGTTGCCGAATGCGGTCTTGATGCGCACAGTTTCAAAGCTCGGTCTTGCAGGCGCGCGACTCGGTGTATTGATCGGGCGGCGCGCATGGCTTGCCGAGGTCGATAAGGTAAGACTACCCTACAACATCAACAGCTTCACGCAAACTGCGGCGACCTTTTTGCTTGAGAATATTGGTGAATTTATTGCGCAAACGAAAGTTCTTGTTGCCGAGCGCACGGCAATGGCGGCAAGTTTGAGCCGACTGTTTGCTCGCTTTCCCGGAACGTTGTGTTTCCCCTCAGAAGCGAACTTTGTCCTCATCCGTGTGCCGGATGCAGCGGCTGTGTTTGCCGCGCTAAAGGCGAGAAAAATCTTAGTCAAGAATACCAGCCAGAGCCATACGCTGATGCAGGACACGCTACGTATTACGATTGGATCACCCGCCGAAAATGCCACCTTTTTGACTGCACTGACTTCCATACTGGAATCCCAATATGCGTAACGCCACTGTCACCCGCAACACCAAAGAAACGCAAATCACCGTATCGGTCAATCTCGATGGCAGCGGCAAAGCCAGTCTGCAATCGGGGGTGCCCTTTCTAGACCATATGCTTGATCAAATCGCCCGCCACGGCCTAATCGATATTGAAATTAAGGCGACCGGAGATACGCATATTGATGACCACCATACGGTGGAGGACGTCGGTATCACACTCGGACAAGCGGTCACCAAGGCATTGGGCGACAAGACGGGGATTGTTCGTTACGGACACGCTTATGTCCCGTTGGACGAAGCTTTGTCGCGGGTAGTGATCGATCTTTCCGGCCGCCCTGGTCTCACCATGAAGGTCGATTTCACCCGGTCGCGCATTGCTGAGTTCGATGTGGATTTGTTTTATGAGTTCTTTCAGGGCTTCGTCAATCACGCATTGTGCACGCTACACATCGACAACATTCGTGGTGCCAATGCACACCATCAGGCGGAAACGATATTCAAAGCGTTTGGTCGCGCACTGCGGATGGCGTGTGAAGCAGATGCTCGTGCAGCCGGTATGCTGCCGTCGACAAAGGGCGCACTCTGAACTCGTCACCCGATGCGTCTATCTGCGCGATAGCGCTGTTGCCATGAATCTACTCAAGGCCGCCATCTCGATCTCCGCGATGACGTTGCTGTCGCGCATTTCCGGGCTGATTAACTTGGTCATCGGCGCCAATTTGTTTGGTGCTGGTGCCGCAATGGATGCCTTCCAAGTGGCTTGGCGCATCCCCAACTTTCTGCGCCGATTGTTTGCCGAAGGGGCCTTTAGTCAAGCGTTCGTGCCAATTTTTGCCGAGTACCACAATAAACGCGGCAGCGCCGAAACCAAAATACTCGCCGACCACGTTGCAAGCGTGTTGGGTTTGATCCTGTTTATTGTGACGCTGATCGGCGTTGTCGTGGCACCGTTCTTGGTCTATGCAACCGCCTCCGGTTTTCGCGCCGATCCGGAGAAATTTAATCTGACGGTACAGATGACGCGGATTGTGTTTCCGTACATATTTTTCATCTCACTGGTAGCACTCTCTGCGGGCATTCTCAATACCTTCTCTAATTTCAAAACGCCTGCATTCACACCGGTATTGTTGAATTTATGCGCCATCGCCGCATCGCTATTTTTGGCACCGCATGTAGACCCGCCAATCCTTGCGTTGGCTTGGGGTGCGCTCGCCGGTGGATTGGTGCAGTTGGGCTTTCAAATTCCCGCACTGCGTCGTATCGGCATGCTGCCACGACTCACATGGCGCTGGTCGAAGATCAAGGCGGCGCGCGCCGATGAGGGCGTCGGGCGCATTCTGAAGTTGATGGTGCCTGCCACGCTTGGTGTTTCGGTGGCACAGATTTCGATCCTGCTGAATACACAAATCGCCTCGCATTTGGGAGATGGTGCCGTATCGTGGATTTCCTATGCGGATCGCTTGATGGAGTTTCCTTCTGCCTTACTGGGGATCGCCATTGGTACGGTATTGCTACCATCGCTGGTCAAACATCACACTAATGCGGATCCCACCGAATATTCCAACCTGCTCGATTGGGGACTACGCTTGACGCTTATCCTCACCCTGCCTGCGGCATTGGCTATCGGCATCCTAGCCACGCCCCTGATTGCAACCATCTTCCAACACGGCAAGTTTCTGGCGACCGACGTCTTGATGACTCGTGCGGCGCTAGTGGCATATTCCTTCGGACTTACCGGCATCGTGCTGATCAAGATATTGGCCCCCGGCTTTTATGCTCGACAGAACATCAAAACGCCGGTGAAGGTCGCGATCTTTACATTGTGTATCACCCAGCTAATGAATCTCGTGTTCGTGCCGTTTTTACAGCACGCCGGATTGGCTCTTGCAACCGGGTTGGGGGCGTGTGTGAATGCGGGCTTACTGTTTTACTTCATGCGTAAACACAAGTTTTACCAGCCGAAGCCGGGGTGGTTGATGTTTTTCCTGAAGGTTTGTCTTGCCCTTTGTTTCATGGCTGGCACGTTATGGTGGCTGATGGGGTCGGAGATATCATGGCTGACCATGAGCCCGTGGCGGCGCGGCATCGAGTTGGCCGGACTCGTCGCTGCCGGTGTCATTGTCTACTTTACGAGTTTGCGGATGATGGGGTTTAGATTGCGCGACTACTCCAAACGAGCGGCTTGATGCGGGTAGCGCGCAAGATATCAGCGACGGGCAGCCGCCTCGCGCTTGCCGTGGGCAACTTTGACGGCGTACATCTGGGTCATCAAGCCATCCTCCGCGCCACCACGGCTGCTGCACAGCGTTTACAGCTTGATTCGGCCGCACTCACGTTTGCGCCGATGCCGCGCGAGTTTTTTGCGTACCGGCAAAACAATCCCGCATTAGCGCCGCCGCGACTGATGAGTGTAGGTGAGAAGTTGACCGCATTTGCCGAAGCAGGGCTTGATCATGTATTTGTGCCGCGATTCGATGAACGATTTTCCCGCCAGTCGCCAGCCGACTTTCTGCAATCGTTGAGAGCGGCTGACGTGCGTTGGATGATGGTCGGCGACGATTTTCGATTCGGCGCAAAACGCACTGGTGATGTTGGCTTGATGCGGCAGTTTGGTGCCGCCCATGGGATCGAGGTTGAAGCGATGTCGGATGTGGTCATTGGTGCTAGCGGTGTGCGCGTCTCATCATCGGCCATACGAGAAGCATTGGCAGCGGGCAGGCTCAGCGTTGCAGCCGAAATGCTGGGAAGGCCCTATGCGATCACCGGGCGCGTGACTCACGGTAGGAAACTCGGCCGCACCCTAGGCTACCCGACCGCCAATATTGCGCTGTCGGGACGAAAACCTGCCCTTGCCGGCGTGTTTGCAGTAAAATGCCGACTGGTGTCTCGCGGGCTCGAGGGAGTGGCGGGCGATGTTGGTGAAATCCTAGATGGGGTCGCCAACCTCGGCACGAATCCAGTGGTTTCTTCAGAAAACCGCCAGCATTTGGAAGTCTTCCTCTTCGATTATTCAGGCGACCTATACGGCAAACGCGTTCAGGTCAGCTTTATCGAAAAAATCCGCGACGAACAAAATTTTGCGAGCCTTGATGCGCTCGTCACGCGAATGCATGACGACGCGGCACGCGCCAAAAAAATCTTGTCACGGATGACCGCAGATGGAAGCGCCGAAGAAAGACTATAAGACCACTCTTAACCTGACCGATACGCCGTTCCCGATGCGTGGCGACCTCGCCAAGCGCGAACCGGGTTGGATTGCCGACTGGCAGGAAAAAAAACGCTACGAAAAAATTCGGGCGGCAAAAAGGGGGGGGGCGAAATTCATCTTACATGACGGGCCGCCCTATGCGAATGCGGCGATTCATATCGGTCACGCTGTCAACAAAATCCTTAAGGACGTGGTGGTGAAGTCGAAGCTCATGGCGGGCTATGACGCACCGTATATACCTGGATGGGATTGTCACGGCATGCCGATTGAAATCTTTGTTGAAAAGCAGCACGGGAAGAACCTTCCGGTCGATAAGCTGATGGGATTTGCACGGGCGCATGCCGAATCGCAGATTGATCTACAGCGGACTGACTTTATTCGCCTGGGTGTGCTCGGCGACTGGGCAAACCCGTACAAAACGATGACCTTTGCCACTGAGGCGGCTGAGATTCGCACACTCGGCAAGTTGTTTGAGCGCGGCTACGTGTACCGCGGCCTAAAGCCGGTGAACTGGTGTTTTGATTGCCAGTCCGCATTGGCCGAGGCAGAAGTTGAATACGAAGACAAAACCTCAACCACCGTCGATGTTGGGTTTCGACTGGCACATGGCGAGAGAGACAAGCTTGCGGCGGTGTTTGGATTGTCCAAGCTGCCCGAAGGAGAGGTCTATGCGGTGATCTGGACCACCACGCCGTGGACCATTCCGGCAAACCAAGCGCTCAATATTCATCCCGAGTTTGAGTACGCGTTGGTATCGACCCCACGCGGTGCCATCATTGTTGCGACCGCGCGCGTTGAAGCCTGTCTAAAAAGCTACGGCCTGAAAGGAAGCGTTGTCGCGACCGCACTAGGCAAAACGCTTGAGAAAATTGTGTTTCGTCATCCCTTCTATGACCGCGTATCACCCATGTACTTGGCTGAATACGTAACGCTCGACGCCGGTACCGGCATCGTACATTCGTCGCCCGCCTACGGCGTGGATGACTTTGCCACCTGCAAGAAGTACGGCATGTCCAATGAAGAAATTCTTAATCCAGTCATGGGAAATGGTCAGTATGTCTCGACGCTCCCATTATTTGGCGGGCTAAACATTTGGAAGGCTCAGCCAGAGATCGTGAAAACGATTAAAGCGGCAGGTGCGCTGTTTCACACAACCCAATTCGAGCATTCCTATCCGCACTGCTGGCGGCACAAAACGCCGACGGTGTTCCGCGCAACATCGCAGTGGTTTGTCGGTATGGATTTGGTTGGCAAGGGTGACTCAAAATCATTGCGCCAGCTTGCGCTCGACGCGATTGATACGACAGAATTTTTCCCAAGCTGGGGTAAAGCGCGGTTGCACGCGATGATTGCCAATCGACCTGACTGGTGTATTTCACGTCAACGAAAGTGGGGCACGCCGATTCCGTTTCTGTTGCATCGTGAAACAGGCGAGCTTCATCCGCAAACCCCTGATATTCTTGAAAAGGTTGCGACGCGAGTCGAACGAGAAGGTATCGAAGTTTGGCAACATATCACCGTCGAAAATTTAATCGACTCCAACGCGGGCACCTATGAAAAATCTAGCGATACGCTCGATGTCTGGTTTGATTCTGGTTCCACGTTCAACACCGTGATGGCCACCACGCCGTCTCTGATGGCGACCGACGCAGACGGAAAACCGTCGCAGGCAGATCTGTATCTAGAAGGATCAGACCAGCACCGCGGCTGGTTCCATTCCTCGCTGTTGGTGAGTTGTGCAATCAACGGCCGCGCGCCGTATAAAAACTTGCTGACGCACGGCTTTGCGGTCGATGGTCAAGGCAAGAAGATGTCGAAGTCGCTCGGCAATGTAGTGCTGCCGCAGAAAGTGTCCGACACATTGGGTGCCGAGATTCTGCGTCTCTGGGTCGGCTCGACGGATTATTCCGGTGAGTTGTCAATCTCGGATGAAATCTTGAAGCGTGTCGTGGAAAGTTATCGCCGTATCCGTAACACGCTGCGCTTCCTGTTAGCCAACACATCTGACTTCGACCCAGCCAAACATGCAGTTGCAATGGATGCGATGGTCGAACTTGACCGCTATGCGATTGCAATGACTGTGGAGCTACAGGCA
>JBEILF010000166.1:0-5821 GCA_040379385.1 Burkholderiales bacterium
CGCGTCGCTACCGCAATTTAGTCGAGGTGTGCTCGAAGTTCTTGCCACGCCAATGCAGGGTGCCACGCCGTATTCGCGCTGGCGAGACGTGCCGATGCTGCTGCTGCTCGGTTGCGCGCTCGTGTTCGGTGTCACCGTATCGATGCGCCGCCGCTCAAAGGTTGAAGATTAGCGACAGCTTGCTTTGCTCCCTCGTTGTGAAACCCTTAAAATCAGGTTTTCGCACTTGATTGTTCAAATACATGTCCGGCCCCACCTTCCAAGAAGTCATCTTGCGGCTCCAAAATTACTGGAACGCTAATGGCTGTGCATTGCTGCAACCTTATGACATGGAAGTTGGCGCGGGTACCTCGCACACGGCCACCTTCTTGCGTGCGCTGGGCCCCGAGCCATGGCGAGCCGGCTATGTACAGCCGTCGCGCCGGCCTAAAGACGGGCGCTATGGCGAGAATCCGAATCGTCTGCAGCATTATTACCAGTATCAAGTGGTTCTGAAACCATCGCCACCGAACATTCTGGATTTGTACTTGGGCTCGTTGGAAGCATTGGGGCTTGATCTGAATAAAAACGATATCCGCTTCGTCGAAGACGATTGGGAAAATCCAACGCTCGGCGCATGGGGACTCGGCTGGGAAGTGTGGATGAATGGCATGGAAGTCACGCAGTTCACGTACTTCCAACAGGTCGGCGGTATCGAGTGCAAGCCGATCACAGGTGAGATCACCTATGGCCTCGAACGACTCACGATGTATCTACAGAATGTCGAAAATGTGTACGATTTGGTATGGACCACTTGGGAAGAGAATGGCGTCGTCAAGGTGCTCAAGTATGGTGACGTGTTCCACCAAAACGAAGTTGAGCAGTCGACATACAACTTTGAATATTCCAACGTGCCGGTCTTGTTGCAGCACTTCATAGACCACGAGGCCGATGCAAAACGCTTGATGGAAGCGCAATTAGCGCTGCCTGCCTATGAGCAAGTTCTCAAGGCGGCGCACACCTTCAACCTGCTCGACGCACATGGCGCGATTTCAGTGACCGAGCGCGCGGCATACATCGGGCGCATTCGCAATCTTGCCCGCAGTGTGGCGCAAAGTTATTACGACTCGCGTGAACGGCTCGGTTTCCCAATGGCATCGGCAGAAGCTATTGAAAAGTTTGTTGTAAAGAAAGCAGCATAGTGAGTTCAGATTCTAAAAAAGAGTTGCTGGTTGAGTTATTCACCGAAGAGCTTCCGCCTAAGGTGTTGAAGAAACTCGGAGATGCGTTTGCAGATGGCATTCACGCTTGTTTAGTATCGCGCGGCTTGGTCGCGACCGACGCGAAGGTTGAGATGTTCGCTACACCGCGCCGACTCGCGGTGCGGATCGCTGAGGTGGCGGGCATTGCTGCTGATCGGGCAGAGTCGAAAAAACTAATGCCGGTGAAGGTTGCATTCGACGTGGCGGATAATCCAACGCCAGCTTTGCAAAAGCGCCTGGAGAAAGAGTCGGCCACTCTTGCCAACATCATGCGAAAGATGGACGGTACTGAAGAAGTTGTCTATCTTGATGTGACCATCAAGGGTGCATTGTTGAGGGATGCGCTGCAAGCCGCGTTGCAGGATTCGATAGCTCGGTTGCCAATCCCCAAAGTCATGTCATATCAGCTCGCCAACGGTCTCGACTCTGTGCAGTTTGTGCGACCGGCGCATGGCTTGGTGGCGATGCACGGTAATACGGTTATTGCCGTTGAGACATTGGGGTTGCGTGCGAGTAATGTTGTTCACGGCCATCGATTCCAAGGGAAAAAAACGATGACGCTTGCATCTGCGGGCGAATATGAATCACGCCTTGAAAAGGAGGGTGGCGTGATCGCGTCGTTTGATAAACGTCGTCATGAGATTGAGCGTCTGCTGATCGCCCACGCCGAGCAATGCGGCGATACCTTGGGCGATCGTGAGCAGTATTCAGCGCTGCTGGACGAAGTGACGGCGCTGGTCGAGTTACCAACCATCTATGTGGGTAAGTTTGAGCAAGAGTTCTTGGAAGTGCCGGCCGAGTGTCTGACGCTGACCATGAAGCTCAACCAAAAATACTTCCCGCTGTATCTCTCCGAAGGTGGGCTTTCGTCCCGCTTCTTGATTGTGTCGAACATGCGGCTTGACGATGCGCGCAATATCGTTGAAGGTAATCAGCGCGTGGTGCGTCCACGGCTGGCGGATGCGCGTTTCTTCTTCAATACAGATAAGAAAACGAAATTGGCAGACCGTCTGCCAAAGTTAGCCTCTGTGGTGTATCACAACAAGCTTGGCTCGCAGGGTGAGCGTGTTGAACGTGTTCGCGCAATCGCCAAGTCGATTTGCAGTTTGATGGGGGCTGACGCGGGGTTTATGGCGCAAGCCGACCTCGCAGCACAGCTGGCCAAGGCCGATCTGGTCACCGACATGGTCGGTGAATTTCCCGAGCTACAGGGAACGATGGGCAAGTACTACGCGCTTAACGAAGGCATGGATGTTGTGGTGGCCGAGGCGATTGAAGATCACTACAAACCGAAATTCGCGGGCGATGCGTTGCCGCGTAATAGCGTCGGCACGGTAGTCGCGCTTGCAGATAAGCTGGAAACGCTGGTTGGGATGTTTGGCGTTGGCCAAGTACCGACCGGCGATAAAGATCCATTTGCGCTTCGACGGCATGCAATTGGGGTCATTCGAATTTTGTCTGGTATCAACCAGACACTTAGTCTGATCGATTTAGCTAACTCTGTTAGCGGTGTGTTCAAGGATTGTGCTGGTTTTACTTTCCAGCAGTCTGCGTTCCTCGATTTCATGCATGACCGTATGCGGTCTGTTTATCTCGATCAGGGCTTTACGAGCCACGAGATTAGCTCTGTTCTTAGCGGCGGAGTTGATTCCGGCTCAATCCATCCGTACGTAGTCGTTGATGTTCCAGTAAGACTTTCTGCGGTACGTGCATTCTCGATGCTGCCTTCTGCACAATCACTTGCGGCAGCAAATAAACGCATCGGCAATATTCTGAAAAAAGCCGAGGGTGTGAAAGAAACTTACGATAAGTCATGCATGACTGAGGCGGCAGAAATTACGCTCACGACGGCGATGGAAACGGTGATGCCGGTTGCGAAGTCGCAGTGTGAAAACGGTGACTACACAGCCTCGCTTCAGGCCCTTGCCGCCCTGCGCGATCCAGTCGATGCCTTCTTCGAGAAAGTCATGGTCAACGCCGACGACCCCGCCGTTCGTGCCAATCGCCTCGGCCTTCTGGCGATACTGCACCGCGAAATGAACCGCGTCGCTGATCTCTCCAAACTAGCCGCCTAAGACGGGATGTGATGAACACGCCGCCTAAGTTAATCATCCTCGACCGCGATGGTGTGATCAATGTGGATAGCGCACAGTTCATCAAATCGACTGCGGAATGGAAGCCTATTCCGGGTTCGATTGAAGCCATCGCGCGTTTGAATCAAGCGGGTTATCGTGTTGTCGTCTGTACCAACCAATCGGGTATTGGTCGTGGTTTGTTCGATATGGCAACACTAGCCGCGATTAACGACAAGATGGTGGAAATGGTATTCCGCCAGGGCGGCCGAATCGACGCGATTTTCTTTTGCCCGCACACCGCCGATGACAAATGTCATTGCCGCAAACCAAATACCGGCATGTTTGAAGACATCGCTTCGCGTTTCAGAGTCGGCCTTGAGGGAGTTCCCGCCATTGGCGATTCGCTGCGAGACTTGCAGGCCGGCGTGAAGGTCGGGTGTACGCCGATCCTAGTGCTCACCGGTAAGGGCAAGAAAACCAAAGAGGCTGGCGGTCTGCCGAAAGGTACCCGAGTATTCGCGGATCTTGCCGAAGCCGTGCGGCATTTGGTGGCTGAATCCGTCGGCCCTAAAGCAGCATGATTTTCCTGCGTTCCACGGCGTTCTTTGTGCTGGGAACGTTGAACACCGTCTTCTACGGATTGTTTACTGTTCCGCTGTCGATTTTTTGGCACGACGTAGGTTATGAGTGCGCACGCGGTTGGGGCTGGCGAATCTTGTGGCTGGCCAAACACGTGTGCGGTATCGATTACCAAGTGCGCGGGTTGGAGAATATTCCCGCGCGTCCCATGGTGGTGATGGCCAAACATCAGTCCGCATGGGAGACGGTCGGTATTCTTTGTCACCTGCCGCGCGCGGTGTGGATTATCAAAAAAGAACTGGTGTGGGTGCCCATCATCGGCTGGGTGCTTGGCGGCTTGAAGTCGATCGCCATCGACCGCAAGAGTGGGCGCAGCGCGCGAGATCAAATTCTTGAGCAAGGTAAAGATCGATTGGGGCGTGGCTATTGGGTGATGATTTTCCCTGAAGGCACGCGGGTCGCGCCAGGCGAGCGCGGCAAGTACGGCCTCGGCGGCTCCCTGCTAGCGGTAGGAGCAGATGTGGATGTCTTACCGATTGCACACAACGCTGGCGAGTGCTGGCGGCGCAATGCCTTTTTGAAGTATCCGGGCAAAGTCACCATGTCGATCGGCGCGCCAATTTCGACAAAGGGCAAAACCGCAGTCGAGGTTGGACGCGAAGTGGAGGAGTGGATTGAGGCGGAAATGCTGCGGCTACCGCCAACCAGTGCTGCGAACAATGCCTATGCCAAGCGGTCGGCTGGAGCCTAACGCGTGGTGAACTTTGATCTGTTTGATCAACTCGCAAATCTGTTGGCCCGTGCGCCGCAGAAAAACAAGTCCACCTCTTCCGCGCCGCGCCCGGCCAAGGAAGAAAGTGAACACGCCATTGCGCTCGATGGCCGACGGCTTGACTACAAAGTAGTCAGGCGTCGCGGTCGTCGTGGCGTTGGTCTGAAAGTGGACGGCAACGGCCTTACGGTCGCGGCCTCGCTCACCACACCCCTCTCCGCCATTGAGGGCACAATTGGTCAACATGCGGGCTGGATCACTAAAAAACTCGGTGAATGGTCACAGCGCCAAGTTGTGCCGCAACGTTGGGAAACGGGCGCGACGATTGGGTTTTTGGGCGAGTCGCTGACATTGATGGTCGATGTGGGGCATTCTCGCGCCTCGGTGGAGCGCGCAATGGCGCATCTGTTTGTGAAGGTGAAAAAAGGCGAAGTCGCTGAGATTGAAAAGGCAGTCGTGACGTGGATGAAAAAGCAAGCACTGCCGCACTTTGCACAGCGCGCTTTTCTGTTCGCGCGACTCCACCAATTGACGCCACCACAGGTGTTTCTATCGAGTGCCAATGGAAGATGGGGCAGCTGTAACTCTCGCCGCGAAGTGCGCTTCTCTTGGCGGCTCATCAAAGCGCGCCCCGCACTGATTGACTACGTCGTGTGTCATGAGCTCGCGCACTTGCGCCACATGAATCATTCCGCAGCATTTTGGGCGGAGGTGCGGCGCATGTGTCCCGAATTCGAAACGCTGAAGAAAGAGCTAGATCGGTATGATCATCAGTTTCGTGCGTTTTGACACCCACTTCGGCCGTGCCGCGCACAATCAAAATTGCCAAGCGTTGGATGACCGGTTTGAGCTGGCGGGAACCGTCACTCCTGAACCTAAGCGGTTGTAGGATTTTCCCGAGAGCGAACGCGCAGCCCGCATCCAAAGCAAAACAGAAACGAGCCTAATTGGTTTGCCAATCGCCCAGAGGCAACGTCCCTTTAAGCAACCGGCGACCCATGAAGCATTCAGGCTAGCCGTTGACTGAGACCTGGAAGCCGATCTACGAGAATAACAGAGCGAAACGACTCTCAAGACCCTCGTCTCTGGTTGTGATCGCTCTAAGTCTGGAGCGTTTAACTTGGTCAATGTATACCCACACTCGTGAATTCGAG
>JBEILF010000167.1:0-5807 GCA_040379385.1 Burkholderiales bacterium
CACTACCTCTGCACTGGCGGGGCGCATTACGGCAGTGGACGGTAAGTCAGTGGCTGGTGCTGCGGTGAAGATTGTTCACGTCGATTCCGGCTCGGTGACCAATGTTGTAACTGATGCAGATGGTCGTTACTCGGCGCGCGGCCTTCGTACCGGGGGGCCGTATACCATAACGATTACCAAAGACGGTAAGACGGAGACCAGAAACAATGTGTTCCTTACGCTGGCCGAGACGGCGGTACTCGATGCAAAACTTGGCGAGCAAAAACCAAAAGTAGAAACTATTGAAGTTGCGGCAAGCGCCGTTGCCGACGCGTTCAGCAAGACAGCGATGGGCGCAGGGAGCAATATCAGCCGCGCAGAACTTGACGCTTTTGGCTCGATCAACCGCAACCTGCAAGACTACGCGCGCAATGATCCGCGTTTATCGCAAACCGACAAAGAGCGCGGCGAGATTTCGCTTGGCGGTCAAAACAGCCGCTACAACTCAATTACGATTGACGGCGTAACGACCAACGATACATTTGGCCTTGAGTCCAACAACCTCCCGACCCAGAAGCAGCCGATCTCAATTGATGCAATACAGTCGGTCCAGGTCAATGTCTCGAACTACGACGTCACGCAGAAGGGCTACACCGGCGTCAATATAAATGCCATTACGAAGTCGGGAACTAATGACTTTAAGGGTAGTGTGTATAAGGTTTACCGCGATCAAAAGATGGTGGGTGACCGTTACAATCGCTCGACCAATACTTACACGCCGGTCTTGCCATTTTCAGAAGATACCAAGGGCTTCACGCTCGGTGGCCCGATTATCAAGGACAAACTGTTTTTCTTCGTATCATATGAAGAACTCGCGCGCACCCAGGCAAGCCCGGCCTTTGGCCCCAGCGGCAGCTCTTTGACTAACGTTGGCATAACGCCGACCGCAATTAGCGGACTTCAGTCTATTGCTTTGAGCACATATCGCGTTGATTTGGGCAATGCGGATACGCCTAGTGGCATGCTGACAGTCAAGGATTTAACGGCAAAGCTTGACTGGAACATCAACGACCGTCATCGTGCAAATGTTCGGTACAACAAGACAGAACAGAGCGAGCCGATCTTCCAGAACTACTCAATCACGCAACTTGCGTACAGTTCTAACAACTACTCTCAGGTCAAGGAGATCGAGACGGCTGTCGCGCAAGTGTTCTCTGACTGGACCGACAACTTCTCAACCGAGTTCAAGATTTCCAAGCGAAATTATGATTCGGTACCCGTTAGCCCAACGACTTTGCCGCAAATGGCGTTCTCATTTACGGGCGCATTGCCTGCCGGTGCGGTCGCGGCGACTGGCACTCGTACTTTGTTTGCGGGTACAGAACGCAGCCGCCATACCAACGTTCTCGGCACCAAGACAACCGACGCGTACTTCGGCGGTACTTGGATACTCAAAGAGCACGAATTGAAGTTTGGCGGCGACTTGAGCGACAACAAGGTGTACAACGCGTTCCTGCAGGATACTAAAGGTAACTACACCTTTAGCTGCCAAAATAGCAGTGCGACATATACCTACTCGTTTGGCACCATCAACTGTGGCACTGCCACTGCGGCAGCCATAGAAGCGGCTGTGCTTGAGAACTTCCGCCTAGGGCGTCCATCGTCGTATTCGGTTCAGGTGCCAAGAGCGGGTAAGAAGCTAGACGATGGGGTTGCCGTTTGGAAGTTGCAGAACTTGGGTGCCTTCTTGCAGGATACCTGGGCGGTTAACAATAACCTGACCTTGATGATCGGGGCACGAATTGACGTGCCGAAGATTGCTGATAAGCCAGCGTACAACGCCGCTGCGGCCGCGCCGACTGTTGTCGGTTCGGGCACCACGCGCGCTTCTGGCGGTTTTGGCCTCGATAACACTGTCACCATCGACGGCGAGAGCCTGTTTCAGCCTCGGTTTGGTTTCAACTACACCTTCGATTCCAAGCGCCCAATGCAAGTGCGTGGAGGATTTGGTCTTTTCCAGGGTGCTGCGGCAAACGTTTGGCTGTCTAATCCATATTCAAACACGGGAACGGCAACCGCTGTCATTGGTTGTGGCATTGCTGGATTCTCAGCTTGCCCATCTACTGGCGGCTTGTTTAACCCGAACTCTTCCCAGCAACCGACATCATTTTCTGGTGCCATTCCGGCATCGAACGTTGACTTCATCGAGAAGGGGCTCGGCCAGCCTTCGGTTTGGAAAGCCAACCTGGCCTTTGAACATCAGCTGCCGTGGTGGGGCATGGTTGCCAGTGCTGAGTACATCTACACCAAGACCAATGTCGGCCTCTACTACCAGCATTTGAATTTGGGTGTGCCGACCCGTATCGGCCCGGACGGTCGTCAAATGTTCTGGACAGCGGCGGGCTATAACCCTGCTTGCTGGACATCGGGTGGTTCGACGGTTGGTGGCACGGGCATCTGTAACGATCAGCGTACGCGTGCATTGAACAACCCCAACTTCAACAACGTCACCTTGACTTCAAAAACTAAGGATGGCGGCGGCAATCAAGCGACCGTTTCTATCTCGCGTCCGATGATGCGGGGTTGGTCATGGGCGTTGGCCTACACCTACACCGCTGCCAAAGAAGTGAGCCCGCTCACCTCGTCGGTAGCAAACTCCAACTGGAATGGTCGCTCGGTGTTCAACCCCAACGAAAACGTTGCATCGAACTCCAACTACCTGATCAAAGATCGCTTCAACGGCTCGCTGATTTGGGAACGCGCATTCATTGGCAAGTACAAGACGCGGGTTGGGTTCTTTGCTGAAGGTCGTCGCGGTAAACCTTATAGTTGGATCTACGGTAATGACATCAATGGCGACGGCGTGACGAATGACTTGCTTTACATCCCTAAAGGCCCGGGCTCGGGTGAAGTGGTATTCCTTGGTGATACCGCAACCGATAAGACCAACGAGAACAAGTTCTGGGAGCTGGTCAGTGCCAATGGCATCAAGACCCGCGGTGGTGTGGTTGCCCGCAACGACACGTTCAACCCTTGGACTAATACCGTCGACATGCGTGTCACCCAAGAGCTTCCAGGATTCGTAAAGGACCATAAGTCTGTAGTCAGCCTCGATATTTTCAACGTGGGTAATTTGTTGAACAAAAAGTGGGGCCGTATCGACGAGATCGCTTTCCCGTCAACCCGCGCGCTTGTCAACTATGTTGGTATCGACGCCCAAGGACGCTATATCTACGCATTGCGTAGTGCCGGTGTTGCCGATTTCACCACGCGTCAAGTGCGTCTCGAATCGCAGTGGCAGATGCAAGTCACTTTCCGTTACGAGTTCTAATCTTGCTTCAAACCAAAAACGGCCGGTTTACCGGCCGTTTTTTTTGCCTTTCAATCGCGCTACTCCTTAGGGCCAGTCGCGGAGTGGAACGTATAATTGCGCTGTGAAACAACTCGTTCTCGAAATTTCTCCCCCAGCCGATCCCACCTTCGCCAATTTTGTAACCGGACAGAATCGTGAAGCGGTTGACGCACTCGCCAAATCGGCGCAGTCCACCGCCACCAGCGCCAAAGTGATCTATCTTTGGGGCCTCCCGGGTTGCGGCAAGACCCATTTACTGCGGGCCTTCGCTTCGGCCGCTGGTTCTGCATCGCTGGAATGGGCGTCTCGGCTCTGTTACGTCCCCGTCCTCGGGCAGCAGACCACCCACGTTCTTGTGGACAATGTACAGTCCCTCGATGATGCCCAACAGATCAGCTTATTCGATGCCATCAATCAGCGGGCGCTTGATCCTGCGGCGACGGTTGTCGTCACAGGCAATGTTGCGCCGCGCGATCTCGCAGTGCGCCCCGAACTCTCTAGCCGCCTTGGCAGTGGACTTGTGTTTGCATTGCACCCGCTGAGTGACACCGAAAAGATGCAGGCACTCGACGCACACGCGTCCTCGCGCGGCTTTTGCCTGCGTGACGATGTCGTGTCCTACCTACTGCGACATGCGCGACGGGACATGACGTCTCTCATCGGCATACTTGACGCACTTGACCAGTACTCTCTCGAGACGGGGCGGGAAATTACGCTGCCGCTACTCAAACAAATGGCACAACCAGAACTCCTTGAAGGGGATGGCGAGTGAAGTCACTCGCGTTGTTTGACCTTGACCATACGCTATTGAGTGGCGACAGTGATCATGCTTGGGGACATTTTCTTGTCGAGCAGGGCATCGTTCAAGGCGACGAATACCGTCAGCGAAACGAGGCATTCTGGCAGCAGTACAAAGACGGGACGCTGGATATCAATGCGTATCTGCGGTTTGCGCTGGCACCCATCGCCGGTAAGTCTGATACTGAGCTTGCGGGCCTGCAAGCAACATTCATGCAGCACAAGATAGAGCCAATGATCAGTGCGGCGGCGTTGCGGCTACTGGAAAAGCACGCTGGAGAGTTGTGTGCGATTGTGACGGCGACAAATGCGTTTGTGACAAAACCAATCGCCCAGAGATTCGGCGTGGATCACCTGATTGCCTGCGAAGTTGAGATGGTGGCCGGACGTTATACCGGCAATCCGGTCGGCGTGCCTTCGTTCAGAGAGGGTAAAGTTGCGCGCGTGGACGCTTGGTTGGCGTCAATGGAGTTATGTATTGAAGACTTTGAGACCAGCTGGTTCTATAGTGACTCATTAAACGATTTGCCACTGCTACAGCGCGTGAATCATCCCGTTGCGGTCAATCCTGACCCAACACTGCGTCGGTTTGCGTTGGAGCAAGACTGGCTGGTGCTCGATTTGACGTCAGAAGAATCATGATTCGGCGCTTAATCGACAAAGTTTTTGCTCGCAAAACGAGACCTCGACCAGCTGGGCTTGGCGTCACTGCCATGCGCTATCAACGCGCTCAGCATCACATCGAGCGAAGCGAACTTTCCGACGCGGCGATTCGATGCTGCGAGCAGCTGCAGAAGGCGGGGCATAAGGCATTTATTGTCGGCGGTGCCGTTCGAGACTTGTTGCTAGGCCGCCATCCCAAAGACTTTGATGTTGCCACCGACGCCACGCCGGAACAGGTGCGCAGCCTATTTCGGCGCTCGCGCATTATCGGACGGCGTTTCCGTTTGGTTCACGTCATGTTTGGCCAAGAAACGATCGAAGTCTCGACCTTTCGGTCGGCGCACGTCGCTTCTAGCGATGAAGAGAGCGCAAACACAGATGAACACGGTCGGCTACTGCGCGATAACGTGTATGGCACACAGGCCGACGATGCCATTCGACGTGATTTCACGATGAACGCGCTTTTTTACGATCCCAGCGCCGAGGAGATCTGGGATTTTACGAACGGATTTAAAGATATCGAGAAGAAGCGCGTGGTGATGATCGGTGACCCTGAGGCACGGTATCGGGAAGATCCTGTGCGCATGCTTCGCGCAGCGAGACTTGCCGGCAAACTTGGCTTCAGCATTGATGCGGCAACGGAGCAGCCGATCCCGGCGCTGAAGTCACTCCTCGCCAATGTGCCTGAAGCCCGTTTGTTCGACGAAATGCTGAAGCTTCTGCTTTCCGGTCATGCGTTAGCCTGCATCGACAAATTGCGGGTACTTGGTTTACATGTGTTGTTACTACCTTCGCTCGAAGAAATACTGAGCGCCCCGCAAAGCCGCGCGTTTGCAACGCTTGCCTTGCAACGCACCGACGAACGCATTAATGATGATCGTGGTGTCTCGCCAGCTTTTTTGTTCGCAGAGCTATTCTGGTTTCCAATGTGTGCACGCGCCAAGGCGCTCGAAGCGCGCGGTGAGCGACCACTTGCGGCATTACATCAGGCGATGGATGAAGTGCTTGATGAGCA
>JBEILF010000168.1:0-5774 GCA_040379385.1 Burkholderiales bacterium
AAAGACTCTCGGAAAACGCCATCATGACGATCAAAGTCGCAATTAACGGTTATGGCCGCATCGGTCGCAATATCCTCCGCGCTCATTATGAGTCTGGAAAGACGCATGATATTCAGATCGTCGCGATCAACGATTTGGGCCCGGTTGAAACCAATGCCCACTTGACGCGCTACGACACGGCGCATGGCAAATTTCCCGGCACTGTCAAAGTTGAGGGTGAGTTTTTGATTGTCAACGGTGACAAGATCAAAGTTTTCGCCCAACGCGACCCGGCGCAAATTCCTTGGGGCGAGTTGGGTGTTGATGTGGTTCTTGAATGTACGGGCTTCTTCACCAGTAAAGAAAAGGCCGGCGCGCACCTACAGGGTGGTGCCAAGAAAGTCATCATTTCCGCGCCGGGCGGCAAAGACGTGGATGCCACGGTTGTTTATGGCGTAAACCATAATGTGCTCACCTCTGCGATGACGGTCATCTCTAACGCATCGTGCACAACAAACTGCTTGGCACCGCTGGTGAAGCCATTAAACGACAAACTTGGCGTGGTCACCGGCCTCATGACGACCGTACACGCTTACACCAATGACCAAGTATTGACCGACGTGATGCACGAGGATTTGCGTCGCGCACGTTCGGCCACAATGTCGATGATTCCGACCAAAACTGGCGCCGCTGCCGCTGTTGGTCTGGTGTTGCCTGAATTAAACGGCAAGCTTGACGGGTATGCGGTTCGTGTACCGACCATCAACGTATCGTTGGTCGATTTGTCGTTTATCGCAAAGCGGGACACAACGGCGGACGAAGTCAATGCCATCATGAAAGAGGCGGCTTCTTCACCCGGCATGAAAGGCATTCTTGCCTACAACACCGCGCCACTGGTATCGATCGATTTCAACCACGACAGTCACTCGTCGACGTTTGACTCCACGCTGACAAAAGTATGCGGCAATCTGGTCAAGGTCTCGAGCTGGTATGACAATGAGTGGGGCTTTTCAAATCGTATGTTGGACACAACGGTCGCCTTGATGTCGGCGAAGTGATTGATGGGCGCGTAGTGACCATGAAACGCGCCGTGAACGAAAAGCGCCATTGATGACAACCATGTTTATACGTCTGGCGGATTTAGCCGCAAGCGGACAACTCGACGGCAAACGCGTATTCATTCGCGCTGACTTGAATGTGCCGCAAGATAAGGCGGGCAATATCACTGACGATACACGCATTCGCGCTTCGATTCCCGCGATTGAGCTTGCGCTAAATGCCGGTGCGGCTGTTATGGTCACATCACATCTTGGTCGTCCGACCGAAGGTGAGTTAAAACCAAAGGATTCGCTGGCACCAATCGCCAAGCGTTTGGCCGCTCTCATGCAGCGTGAAATTTCGCTAAAAGCCGACTGGGTAAACGGCGTGGTCGTCGCGGCGGGGCAAGTGGTACTACTCGAAAACTGTCGCGGCAACAAAGGTGAAAAAGAGAACAATGATGAACTTGCACAGAAGATGGCCACTCTGTGCGACGTGTACGTCAATGACGCGTTTGGTACTGCCCACCGGGCGGAGGCGACAACCCACGGCATCGCCAAGTATGCGAAGGCGGCGTGTGCCGGCCCGTTGCTCGCGGCGGAGCTCGATGCGCTTGGCCTCGCACTGGCTAGACCAAAACGCCCGTTGGTAGCAATTGTCGCGGGATCCAAGGTGTCCACCAAACTGACCATCTTGAAATCGCTGGCGGAGAAGGTCGATCAATTGGTGGTGGGTGGCGGTATTGCCAATACCTTCTTGCTGGCGCAGGGTCTGCCGATTGGCAAATCGCTCGCCGAGGCGGATTTGATTGGAGACGCCAAACACATCATCGACATGATGGCTGCGCGAGGTGCTTCGGTGCCGATCCCAACCGATGTTGTATGCGGTAAAGCATTCGCGGCCAACGAGCCAGCGGTTACGAAGTCAGTCACCGACGTCACAGCTGACGACATGATCCTTGATATCGGGCCAAATACGGCGGCCGCGCTCGCTGCAATCATGCAACAAGCCGGTACTATTGTCTGGAATGGACCGGTCGGTGTGTTTGAGTTTGATCAATTCAGCGGCGGTACCAAGGCGTTGGCCGAGGCGATCGCGGCTTCTCGCGCATTCTCGATCGCCGGCGGCGGCGATACCCTTGCGGCGATTGCAAAATTCGGCGTCACCGATAAAGTAAGTTACATCTCAACAGGTGGTGGGGCATTCTTGGAGTTTCTTGAGGGCAAGTCATTGCCCGCCGTTGAGATTCTCCAGCAGCGGGCAGCAAACGCAGCAATTCAATAGTCACGCAGATGAACGCGGATGGGCACAAATTTGGCCGAAGGCTAATCGGGCAAAACGGCTAGTTTCGTGTTCGTAATTAACTGAAAGAACACCATGCCAAGAGCTACCAAGATCGTCGCAACACTAGGCCCGGCTTCAACCTCTGCCGAGGTGCTCGAGAGGCTGATCGTCGCCGGTGTCGACGTCGTGCGGATGAATTTTTCCCATGGTGTTGCAGAAGACCACATTGATCGCGCCGCGCTAGTCCGCCAACTGTCCGCAAAACACAATCGCCCGGTCGGTATCCTCGCCGACCTACAGGGGCCGAAGATTCGTGTGGGTAAGTTTGCCGAAAACAAGATCACCCTGAAGACTGGTGACAGATTTATTCTTGACGCCAACTGTGAGCGGGGCAATCAGGAACGTGTCGGCATCGACTATAAAGAGTTGCCGCGCGACGTGAAGTCTGGTGATTTGCTGTTGCTCAATGACGGACTGCTGGTGTTTGAAGTTGACGTTGTGCGCGGCAACGAAATCCATTGTTTGGTACGGCAAGGCGGTGTCTTGTCCAACAACAAAGGGATCAATCGCAAGGGCGGCGGCCTGACCGCACCGCCGCTGACCGCCAAGGACATGGACGATATTAAGACTGCCTCCATGCTAGAGGCGGATTTCCTCGCGGTATCGTTTCCAAAGAGTGGCGCCGATATGTATATGGCCCGCGAGTTGATGCGCGCCGCCGGTGGCAATGCCATGCTGATCGCCAAAATTGAGCGTACCGAGGCGGTAACCAATGAGGCCTTAGTAGACATCATGAAAGCGTGTGACGGCATCATGGTCGCCCGCGGCGACTTGGCTGTGGAAGTCGGCGACGCAGCGGTGCCGGCGCTGCAAAAGCGCATGATCCGCATGGCGCGTGAAATGAACAAACTCACTATCACGGCCACGCAAATGATGGAGTCGATGGTGTCCTCGCCTATCCCGACACGCGCGGAGGTGTCGGATGTTGCCAACGCGGTGCTCGATGGCACCGATGCAGTGATGCTCTCCGCCGAGTCCGCTTCTGGTCAGTATCCGGTCGAGACGGTTGAGGCGATGGTGCGGATTTGTCGTGAAGCGGAAAAGAGCGCTGAGGTCAAACTTGATCGTGAGTTTTTGGACCGTGTTTTCACCCGTGTTGATCAATCCATTGCGATGGCCGCCTTATTCACCGCACACCATCTCAAGGTGAAGTGTATTGCCTCCCTGACGCAGTCGGGCTCAACCGCGCTGTGGATGTCCCGCTTGAATTCCGGTGTACCGATTTATGCGCTGACCCCTGAACCTGCCACCCATACCAAGTGCGCGCTAATGCGCGATGTTCGGCCATTTGCGCTGGCCTACGAAGGACATGATCGAGAAAAGCTCATGCTTGAAGCAGAAGAAGCACTGCTGAAGAACAAGGTTGTGGAGCGCGGTGACTTGGTGGTGTTGACGATGGGTGAACCCATCGGTCAATCTGGTGGTACCAACACCATGAAGATTCTGCGTATCGGCGAACACCGTAAGGCTTAATGCAATGCAGGTTAGGATTCGTCACGCGACGCTATCAGATATCCCGAATATTCAGTCCATCGCGCGGCGCACGTGGCCAAGCGCCTACGGTGAAATCTTGTCGTGGTCGCAAATCGACTACATGCTCGACATGATGTACTCAACTGAGGCGTTGTCGGAACAAATGGGTCCTAAGAGGCATTGGTTTGGGATCGCAGAATTAGACGGGGTGCCGGTTGGTTTCGTGTCCTTTCAGCATGACTACATCGAGGGTGGTGTTACAAAGATCCACAAGCTCTACGTCCTCCCCGAAGCGCAGGGCAAACAAATTGGTTATGACTTAGTGTCATTTGTGCAGCAAGGCACGGCATCCGTCGTCCCGCGACAAGAGGCGATTACTCTTAACGTCAACAAGTTCAACCGGGCAAGGTCGTTCTACGAGCGAGTGGGCTTCAAAATTGTAGGCGAGGAAGACATTGACATCGGTCATGGCTTTTTGATGGAAGATTTCATCATGCGACTGCCGCTAACCGATGCCTAGCAGCGGCTAGCCCAAGGGAGTGGTTAGCCGTAAAATGCTTCCGTTGGAACCACCCTGGTTCCGCTACCCAATCTGGAGAACTTCATGGCACTCGTTTCCATGCGCCAATTGCTCGACCACGCAGCAGAAAACAACTACGGCTTGCCAGCGTTTAATGTCAACAATCTGGAGCAGGTGCAGGCGATCATGGAAGCTGCAGCCGACACCGATTCGCCAGTCATCATGCAAGCCAGTGCGGGTGCTAGAAAGTACGCTGGTGAAACCTTTCTCAAGTACCTGATCGAGGCAGCGGTCGAGACGTATCCGAATATCCCGGTGGCGATGCACCAAGACCATGGCCAAAGCCCGGCAGTGTGCCAGCAGGCGATGCGGCTTGGATTTTCGAGCGTGATGATGGATGGCTCACTGCAAGCCGACGGGAAAACGATTGCCAGCTACGAGTACAACGTGGACGTTACGCGCCGTGTGGTCGATATGGCGCACATGATCGGTGTATCGGTCGAGGGCGAGTTGGGTTGCCTGGGGTCGCTGGAGACGATGAAGGGCGACAAAGAGGACGGGCACGGCACTGACTCGACCATGACGCGCGAGCAGCTACTGACCGACCCCAATGAGGCCGCTGACTTCGTGAAGCAAACCGGCGTGGACGCGCTGGCGATTGCGATCGGTACCTCCCACGGTGCCTATAAGTTCACCCGCAAACCAACCGGCGATATTCTGGCGATTGATCGTATCAAGGCGATTCATGCAAGAATCCCCAATACCCACCTCGTGATGCATGGCTCGTCCAGTGTTCCGCAGGAGTTACTCGAAATCATTCGTGCTAACGGCGGCGAGATGAAAGAAACCTACGGTGTGCCGGTTGAGGAAATTCAAGAAGGCATCAAGCATGGTGTGCGCAAGGTCAATATCGACACCGACATCCGCTTGGCGATGACGGCCGCCGTTCGCAAGTTCATGAACGAAAACAAGTCGCACTTTGATCCGCGCGATTATTTGAAACCAGCACGTGCGGCGGCCAAAGCAATCTGCAAGCTGCGTTATGAACAGTTCAGCTGCGCGGGGCAGGCGTCGAAAATCAAGCCGATAGATCTCACCAAGATGGCCGAGAAGTATGCGAAAGGTGAATTGAAGCAACTCGTCAACTGACGATGGCGACAACCGACAGCGTTACTGCATCGGCTGACCCGGCTGCGGTAACGCACCGTTGCCGCAATTGCGGTTTTTCGTTTGAGCCAATTTCTCCGGCACCGAAGTATTGTCCGCAGTGTGGGCAAGATACGCATCTACATGCGCCATCGGCTTGGGAATTCATTCATGAATTCATCACGCACTACGTTGCGCTGGAGGGAAAACTTTGGAAGACGTTGATCTTGTTGTTTTGCCTGCCGGGTGAACTCAGCAGGCGATTTCGCGATGG
>JBEILF010000169.1:0-5739 GCA_040379385.1 Burkholderiales bacterium
GAGTTTGTGAATTCTTTTGTCCTCGCAAAGATGAAACTTGCCGACAACGGTAAACGAATGGGATGGCGATTTGTAGTCTCTACCGTTTGCGGCGAGGGCATTGATTCGTTGATCTTCTACCCCGTGGCGTTTTACGGTATTTGGGGCAACGACTTGCTGCTCAAAGTCATGGCCGCACAATGGGGGCTTAAGGTGGCAGTCGAAATCCTGTTTTTGCCGCTGACGCTGCGTATTGTGCGCGCGCTCAAAAAAGCGGAGAGTGAAGACTACTACGATCGTGACACCAAGTTCACGCCGTTTTCACTCAAAACATGATCGACCTTATCGGGGCCGTCGCTGCGTTTTTAACAACGGTGGCTTTTGTGCCGCAGGTTGTTAAGATATGGCGTAGCCGCAGCGCCAAGGACATTTCACTGCCGATGTATGTGGTCTTTACCATCGGCGTTGCCACGTGGCTGGTGTACGGCTTCATGCTGGGGGCGATACCAATCATCATCGCCAACTGCGCAACACTTCTGCTCGCAATATCGGTCGTCGTGATGAAGCTGCGCTGGGGCTAGAGTTGGCGAACAAGCGCTACAAAAGAAAAACGGCCGACGATTTCTCGTGAGCCGTTTGAATTTTGGTAGGGCGTGGCAGATTCGAACTGCCGACCAACGGATTAAAAGAATTAAAGCCGCTGGATTTTTTACTAACAATCAAACTTTTGCAGCACACGCCATCTGCAAACGTAGCCATAACGTAGCGAATTGATCGCTTAGCGGTTCCCGCCGTAGCTACGTTTTGGCTACGGTTGTCGTTGACTGCAGGGCCTTCGCTCGTATCGTCTATCACCCAACCACGCCTGACCGGTTTAGGGTAAACGGCGCAAGGATCTATAACGTGTCACATTATACTCAATATAACTTAATTTTGTGTATAATGTAACACATTATGCCAGCTAAAGCCCAGCCAACATTTTCCTCTGAGCAGACTCTTTTGTCGGGTCTGGGTGAGCGCCTGCGCCTCGCGCGCCTACGGAGAAAATTCTCTGCCGAGACGGTCGCTCAGAGGGCTGGTATTGCGCGAAAGACGTTGTATCGCGCGGAACAGGGCGACCCGGCTGTAACACTGGGGACCTATCTAAAGATCCTCGGGGTATTTCACTTGCAGAGTGACCTTGAGCAGATTGCGAAAGACGATATTCTTGGCCGCCGCTTGCAAGATTTAGAACTGCCGCAGCGATACAGTCAGCGAGGTTCAACATGATTCGTTCGCCGGCAGTAATCCAAGTTTGGCTCGATGCTGATTTTGTCGGTGACCCAATCTGCGTTGGGACTTTGCATCATGAACGCGGGCAGTTGCGATTCGGTTATCACAAAGACTGGCTGACCCATCCCGTCGCGTTTGCGCTGGACCCTGATCTCACGCTCGATAAGGCACCGTTTTTTCCACGACCTGATCTAGGAAATTTTGGTGTATTTCTCGATTCCTCACCTGATCGGTGGGGGCAGGTATTGATGCAGCGCCGAGAAGGGCTTGAAGCTAAGGATGAGCGCCGAGCGCCACGCACACTGTATGCGTGGGATTTTCTGCTGGGTGTCCAAGACGAAACCCGTCAAGGTGCGCTTCGATTCCGCCAAGATGTCGCGACCGCCTTCCTCGCGGACGAGGGGTTAGCCGCGCCACCCGTCGCGAATCTTCGCGAGCTAGAGGCTATTGCGGGCGAATTGAGCGCTAAAAAAATCGACGACCTGGACAAGCTGAGAAAGTGGCTTGCTGTATTAGTCGCCCCCGGCGCGTCGCTGGGAGGTGCTCGACCCAAGGCAAATTTCCGTGACAAAGACGGGAGCTTGTGGATTGCCAAATTTCCGGCTCACGATGACGTTCGCGACATTGGAGCTTGGGAGGCATTGGTTCATCAAATGGCAGAGCGAGCAGGAATCGAGGTGCCGCCTGCGCGCAGACTCCGCTTCGGTTCCGTCTTTCATACATTCTGTGCCCAACGATTTGACCGCGAAGGCGCGCGGCGACGCTTCTATTCCTCGGCTATGACTGTGCTCCGAAAGGAAGATGGCCAGACCGGCAGCTACCTTGAGTTGGCTGAGTTCTTACAGAAGAATGGTGCGAAGGGACAAATAGCGCAAGACCTCGCACAGTTATTTCGGCGAGTGGTATTCAACGTCGCGGTTGGCAATCGCGATGATCATCTTCGCAATCACGGGTTCATCTTGACGCGAAGTGGGTGGCGTCTCGCACCGGCCTTCGATATGAATCCGTCAATCGATAAGGCTGACCACATACTTGCTTTTGACGACAGTGATCATCGGCCAGAAATAGATACGGTTCTATCGACTGCACCGCTTTATGGCCTGAGCGCGCAGGCCGCCACCACTATCGCTGACGAAGTTAGCACTGTCGTCGGCAATTGGCGCGCTCTTGCGGCCAAGGCTGGTATCGCTAGGGCCGATATCGAGTTGATGGCGGGTGCATTTTCTGCGTTCGACATGAACACCTAGGCTGCCATACGGATTAATTGAACAATTTCAGCTAACTTACCGTAACGATATTTTCTTCTAGAAAAATTATATAAAGGCTCGCAACGTGGATGATATTGAAAAGTGTTTGTGTGTCGACCAAGTGCAGAAAATCTGGCCGCTGGCCAATCCTTATGAAATTGCTTGGGCTGAATTTATGTGTGCTCTCGGCTTTTCGGCTGAGGTGTTTTGCTTCACGTATCGAGGCGAGCCGATTGGATGGGAGCTTACTAACTCTGCATGGAAGACTGCGCTAAAGAAAGTGGGGCTGGAAGACTTCCGGTTTCACGATCTGCGGCACACATGGGCGTCGTGGCATCGTCAATCAGGAACATCGACTGACGAATTGAAGGACCTTGGAGGTTGGAAGACCCGCAACATGGTCGACCGATATGCCAAGTTTGCAACTGAACATCTTGCGGTCGCTGCATCTAGGATTGAAAGCGCTCGTGTTGTGGATAACGTGCTGCACTTCCCCACGTTTTCCCCACGTTGCCAAAAGAAAAAGGCTTAGGGGTCTCCTAAGCCTTTGACTTTTGGTAGGGCGTGGCAGATTCGAACTGCCGACCAACGGATTAAAAGTCCGCTGCTCTACCGGCTGAGCTAACGCCCCAACATTTTTCCTTGGCAGTATTTGTTTTGTTACCGAGGAAAGCCGAAGATTATAGCGGGATTCAGCAGCGTGGTCAAACCCGCATCAACCGGAAAACTTGGTTTGCAGCATCTGAAAGCAAGCGCGCAGGCTCTGTGCCTCACCGCCTTCAGGACGGCCGGGGCGCGACTTTAGGTTCCATGAAAATACATCGATATGTATCCAAGCTTGCCCGCTTGGGATGAACTTTTCGAGGAACAGCGCTGCGGTGACTGCCCCTGCCTGTGGGCCACCCGTGTTCACAATATCGCCGATGCTGCTCTTGATCATTTCGTTGTAGGGTTGCCATAGTGGCATCCGCCAAATCGGATCGTGCGTTGTCGCTGCGGCTTGGGCAAGGGCATCAAACCACTTATCGTCGTTGGCAAATGTCGCCGGTAACTCTGGGCCCAAAGCGACACGCGCAGCGCCGGTCAATGTGGCGAAATCAAGGATCAATGCTGGTTTGGATTCGGCCGCGTAGGCGAGGGCGTCCGACAAAACGACGCGCCCTTCCGCATCGGTATTGCCAATTTCGATTTTCAATCCCGCACGCGTAGAAACGATTTCGCCGGGGCGATAGGCGTTACCAGAAATCGCGTTCTCAACTGCAGGCACAAGCATTTGCAACGACACGGGTAACTTCATCTGCATGATGAGGCGAGCCAAGGCCAATGCATGCGCCGCGCCACCCATGTCTTTCTTCATCTGCCGCATGCCTTCTGCGCCTTTGATGTTTAGTCCGCCGGTATCGAAACACACGCCTTTGCCGACGATGGCGATTCGGCGATGGGATGGGTCACCCCAGCGCAGTTCGATCAGACGCGCAGGTCGATGGCTTGCCCGGCCCACCGCATGGATCGCAGGAAAATTTTCGCGCAGCAGGTCATCACCAACAATTTCGTTGAAGGTGCCGCCGAACTCGGCGGCGAGCTGTTCAGCGATTGCCGCCAAGTGTTGTGGGCCCATGTCTTCGGTGGGCGTGTTGACTAAATCTCTGGTGAGGGCGACGGCGGCAAACATCTGCTGCGCGCGGGTTGTTGCGGGGGACGACGGCATGAACAACGTTGCCGTTTTGACAGGCGATGATTTGTAGCGAGAGAATTGATAGCTACCCAACAGCCAGGACAGTGACGCGCAGAAGTCGTCGACCATCGAATGATCGGCAAGCCGGTAATTTCCCGCTGGCAGCGCAAATGGTAAGTGTGAAAGCAAACAGACATCATCGAGCGCCCTCGCACCAACGACGACGCTGGCGATGTTGCCGGCGGCATCCGGCACCAGCGAGAAGCTATACGGCGCAGCCGTAAAGCGGTTCGCATTGAGCCAATTTTTTGTCGTCGCGTCCGTGTGTTCCAAAAAATCGGCCAGTGTCTCGCTTGTGACGATGGTTAGCGGGATAGCCTTGCTGTAGTCTGAAGTGGAAGAGGCAGTTGAGAGCATTGATATTCCCGCCGTCGGCAATAAAAGTGACTAGTAAAAAATGCCTACCAGGGCACCACACGACAGCGTCGCAAGGGTACCTGACACGAGGCACTTGTAGCCGAGATTAATTATCTCGGGACGGCGCTCCGGGCACATGGTGCCCATACCGCCGATCATGATGCCGAGTGACGCAAAGTTGGCAAAGCCACATAGGGAGTACGTCATGATGACTCGGCTACGCTCGGATAACTCGCTTGGTGACAGCTTCACCATATCGAGATACGCGATGAATTCATTCAAGACTGTTTTGGTGCCCATCAACGCGCCGGCCGTCTGTGCCTCAGACCAAGGCACTCCGGTAAGCCACACAATTGGTGCCATGACAGCGCCGAACAGACTTTGCAGCGTGATTGGTTTGCCGCTGATGCCAGGCAGAAGTCCGAACAACTGATTGATGATTGCGATCAGTGCGGTCAGCACCAGCAGCATGGCGACAATGTTAATGAAAATCGACACACCTTCTACCGTGCCTTGTGTCACCGCGTCCATGGTCGACTGCACCGGCGTGCCGGTGGCGATCATGCCGTCGGTGACTGGGCCTTCATGTGGCACCATCAACGCGGAGAAGGCGATTGCAGCAGGTGCAGAGATAAACGAGACGATAAGAATGTGGCCGATTGCATCGGGTACAGTCGCCTTCAGGATGATGCCGTAGAGCACCATGACAGTGCCGGCGATACCGGCCATACCCGCCGTCATGGTGATGAACAACTCACCGCGTGTAAGTTTGGCGATGTAGGGTTTGATGAAGAGCGGCGCTTCTACCGTGCCGAGAAAAATGTTTGCGGCGGTCGAGACGCCGATCGCGCCGCCGACACCGATGGTCTTTTTCAAGACCCACGAAAAAATGTTGACGATGAAAGGCAGTATTTTCCAGTAAAAGAGTATCGATGACAGCGCAGACACCACAACCACCAGCGGAAGCGCCTGCGTAGCCAAGATAAATGGACTTTTTCCATCCTCCACCTTGTAGGGCAGATCCCCGCCGCCGATATGGCCAAACACAAATTTGGTGCCTTCACGCGTTGCGTCAGCGACGCCATTCAGCGTGTTATTCAGCACCGCCGCCACTTCCTTAAAGTAGGGAAACTTGAACAGCAGCACAAA
>JBEILF010000170.1:0-5675 GCA_040379385.1 Burkholderiales bacterium
CATCTTTCCACACTTGTGAAGCGCTTGAAGGCGAGCCGCCCCGGTGCGCTGCTGCTTGATGGCGGTGACACCTGGCAGGGTAGTGCAACGGCGTTATGGACCAACGGTCAGGACATGGTCGATGCATGTTTGGCACTGGGCGTCGACGTGATGACGGCACACTGGGAAATGACGCTGGGCGACAAGCGTGTCAGAGAAATCATCGAAAAGGATTTCAAAGGCAAGCTGGATTTCGTCGCGCAGAACATCCACACGGCTGATTTTGGCGACCCGGTATTCGCGCCGTTCACCATGAAAGAAATGAACGGTATAAACGTTGCCATCATTGGTCAGGCATTTCCGTACACACCGGTGGCGAATCCACGCTATTTCACGCCGGAGTGGACCTTCGGCATTAAAGAAACGGAAATGCAAAAGACGGTCGATGATGCGCGCGCAAAGGGGGCGCAAGCGGTCGTGGTGTTGTCGCACAACGGCATGGATGTCGACCTCAAAATGGCATCCCGCGTAACCGGCATTGATGCCATTCTGGGCGGGCACACCCATGATGGTGTCCCGGCGCCTTCAATCGTTGCCAATAAATCCGGCAAGACACTCGTCACCAATGCGGGCTCGAATGGCAAGTTTTTGGGCGTACTTGATTTCGACGTCAAGGGTGGCAAGGTCGTCGATTTCCGCTACAAGCTGCTTCCGGTCTTTGCCAACCTTCTGCCGGCCGATCCTGCGATGGATAAGCTAATCACCAGCATACGCCAGCCTTTTGAAGCAAAACTGTCTGAAAGGCTAGCAACCACAAGGGGTCTGCTCTACCGTCGCGGCAATTTCAACGGCACGTTTGATCAACTCATTCTCGACGCATTGATGGAAGTGCAGGGTGCCGAAATTGCCTTCTCGCCGGGCTTTCGCTGGGGTACGTCCATCCTGCCAAATCAGGCGATCACGTTTGAGCACGTCATGGATCAAACGGCCATCACCTACCCGTTCACTACACTGACTGAGATGAAGGGCGACTTCATCAAGACCGTCCTCGAAGATGTGGCCGATAATTTATTCAACCCAGACCCATACCTGCAACAAGGCGGCGACATGGTGCGTGTCGGTGGCCTGCAGTACACCATCGCGCCGAGCGAAAAAATGGGCAATCGTATTTCAGCCATGACCCTCAAGGGCAAACTGATCGACCCGACCAAGACCTATAAAGTTGCAGGGTGGGCACCCGTGGCGGAAGCCGCGCGGGAATCCAAATCTCCGCCGATTTGGGATGTGGTGGCGGGCTACCTTCGCGACAAAAAGACCATACAACCGAAGGCACTCAATCTGCCCAAGCTCGTCGGGGTGGAAGGTAATGCGGGCATTGCCTCGTAGCATCCCGCTCCCGCGCAGGCGGGAGCCTAATTCCGTGTTGATTCCATGTGGAGCGAATTGGGCTTCCGCCTGCGCGGGAGCAGGGCGGTTTATAAAGAGGGTTGCTGCCGTTTTCCTCTTCACCATCAGCACATTGGTATTCGCCGAATCAACCCTGACCAAGGCCACGGATCTACAAGCTGACGCCGCTGCCGCGCACAAGGCCGGGGTGCCGATTCTGGTGCTCTACAGCCTACCCGGCTGCCCCTACTGCGAAGCCATACGGCGCAGTCACCTCGCTCCGATGGCGGCCGAAGTTCCACCCAAAGCCATCATCCGACAGATTGACTTGCAATCGGCCGCCGCCTTGCGTGGTTTCGACGGCAAACCCACCACCCATGCCGAGTTTGTGCGGGCGCGTGGCATCAAGTTCGCGCCGGTCGTGAGCTTCTTCGGTAGTGACGGGCGGTCGGTCGGCGAATCGCTGGTGGGGAGCATGCTGCCTGATTTCTACGCGGCCTATCTGGCAGATGGCTTGCAAGCCGCGACAGCCAAGGTACGCGGCCCAGTACCCTCCCGCCAGTAGAGCGAGTTCTGATTTAGTCGATGGACAGGGTGGTTTATAGGGCCAATTGGATTTCAGTCTGGTTGAATTTTTTACCCATTCGGTTGGTACTGATTGTTTATCTCGGCGGGCTGTCTGAGTCGGTGGTGGAAGACTGAGATACATCCAAAGACGACCCGCCTCGCTCCGACTGAGCTTGCGGTCCTGTCGCTGAAAGTCGCGGTACGTCGAGCAGCGATACTTACACCCAGCCGACGATCTCAAAGCTACATCAGTCCTCGATCATCGCCAGAATTGGCCAGCCTTCATCGGCCAGACTGTTGGTGATATCAGCCACCCAGGTCTGATTCGGGGCGTTCAGTGCGCATTGCCGGTTGAGTGGACTCTTGGCCACTGGCAACTGATGCTTGGGATGTTTCGTGACGCGGAACTTCTAAAGTAACAGCAACTTAGCCCTCCACATTTTCGGACCCCGTTCATGCAATTGCGATGAGTCATACACATGGCCTAGCCTGAACATTTCATGGGGGCGCGTTCGAAAGCGGGCGATTGGACGTGCAGCCCGCATCCACAGCAAAACAGAAACGAGCCAAATTGGTTTGCCAATCACCCAGAGGCAACGTCCTTCTAAGCAACCGGCGACCCATGAAGTATTCAGGCTAGAATACGGCGCGTTGAACCCGCTGTCCTAATTTGTGATTGTTCGAGCGTTTTCTTGGGTTGGATTTAGAGAGGAAAAATTTCATGAAGCTGCGCCAGCTCGTTGTTTTGTGTTGCGCTTGTCAGCTTACGCTGGCCGTCGCACAGCAGTCTCCCGCCCCCGCCCTCGAATGGAAATCCGGCGACTTAACATTGCGCGGCGGGGTGGACGCGCATGCGGCTTATTATTCGATGAGTGGTGCCTGGTGGAATCTGGCGGCCAGCGCTGCGCCGACTTACAACACCGACCGCAGCTTTGGCGAGCTGTGGTTACACCCTAAGCTGAATGGCCGCTACGATTTGGCTGCAGAACGGCAGTTGTATGGAGCGCTTTCACTGGGTCTAACGAAAACACTCGGTGCGGATGCTTTTGATAATCGCAATAAGGGGGCGGTGCGCCTTGAAAATGCGCACATCGGGATTCGTGGGAAATTTGACAAGGCTTGGTATTACGATTTATCCGCAGGACGCCAGCCATTCACACTTGGTACGGGCATGTTGCTCGCTGCTGGATCGAGCAACGGCACATCGTGGGGCGCGGCCGCTTCGACCCCACGCAAAGCTTGGGAGCAAACGGTCATCGCCCGCCTGGGGAGTGACGCTTTTAGCGGACAATTGTTTTATCTGGAACCTGCCGAAACACCGGAAACCCGCACCAATACTAGGTTGCATGGGGCTTCGCTGGAGTGGGCGAAGAATGAAAATGGCAAGGCAGGCTTAGCCTGGCTGGAAGTTCCCAAATCTACAGCAGTCTACCCGGGCAATCTGGCACCACTGGTATTCATTGAAAATGGCCGCGCTGGATTGAAAACCTGGCACGGTTGGCTGGACTTGAACGATGTTGTACCCGGGCTGAAAAACCTCGGGTTACGTGCAGAATTTGCCGTTCAGCGCAACGATATCAAACGCGCCAATGGTCGTATTGATCCGATGAAAGCCAATGCCTGGCTGCTCGGCGCAAGTTATTGGGCGCAGACGCTACCATTTGCACCGCGCTTTAGTTATCACCGCGCGCGTTTTTCGGGCGATAAACCCGACACGCAGACCTACGAGCGTTTCGATCCGCTATTTTGGGGCAATGGCCTCAACAACTGGTGGTTTGGTGCCAATGGCTCATACGCTTGGATCAATTCGAACCTGCAGGTACAGCGCTTCATCATTGATGCCTACGCATCTGCCCGCGATATTCTGCAATTTCAGTATGTACGTACCTCCGCCGACGAACTCAATAGCGCGATTCAATACGGCCAAGGTGCCCGATTCGGCCCACAGGGCCTGTTGGTTGGCGTACCCAAAAGGGAACTCTCTGATGAATATTACTTGCAGTATGTACGGGTGTTTTCGTCGGCGTTGACTGGCGTGATTTTTGTTTCCCACAATACCCCCGGCGCGGGCTTGAAAGCGGTAGCGCCGCAAGGCGTGCGCAACTGGACGACCTTAGGCTTTCTTTTCTCTGCGAGTTTCTGACCGAATAGTGACAACTTTGGCCAGTACAACGCACGCAGCCCTCCCGACGCACGGTGCCGAGCCAATCAGTCTGCTCCCGGCCTTGCAGCAGGCCAACACAATCGCGTTCACCTAATGGCGAAATCGGCGGAATCGTCATGCAACTCAGACGGTGCATACCGTTTGTCGTGGCATCAAGGTGAATTGCTCGTCACTCGACGTTGACGGTAGCGGGCTGACGGAGCATGACAGGCACGTGGGCGAACCACTGAAACTGCTCGAGGACCTGAAAATCGCCAACAACCCGACTGTCGTCTAAATCATCGACCACGCTACAGCGACCGCCCTTCGTCAGGTGCGAAGGCGGAACTCTAGCGATTGAATCGGTGCTTTCCTCGTCGGCGCTTTGCTAGAAAAAATGTTTTAGCGCTAGCGAAAACGCCCCTTGATCTTTTCGGTCGCCAAAATCGCGGCTATATGAAAGCGAGCTGGCCCATTGTGCGCTGAACTGTTTATTGGCAACGATTTCCGCCCGCTGCCAAGTCTTATTGCCGCCCCTGTGTTCCCAAGTCTGGCGCAGCTCCCCAGTCACTGCCCACCCCTGGCTCAATATGACAACCGGGACGAGGCGAACTTCCGTATTGCTGAAGCTTGGCCGCTTAGTGTCCCCGCCAACCGAGGAAGTCTGTCTAACAACACCCGCCAAAATAAAACTCGGCGAAGCTGCATACACGGCCAAGCCCGCAACGTTAGCTTGGTAGCGTCCCGTCCCCAATGCGTCTTTACTGGCTGCGGGTAATACCGTTTCAGCCGAGGCACCGTAAGTCCATGCCCCGGCGGGGGCGATCCAGCGGGCACGGGCAAAGAAGTCGCCATTGCCAGTCGCCGACAATACGGGCGTGGACAGGCGCGTGTAGGTCGGCAACTCAAAATTCAAACCCCAGTTACTGTTGAGTTTGTAGTCATACTTCAGCGTGAGGCTGTTGGTTCTGCCACTGCCATCTAGTTCGATGGTTTTGGCAATGACATCAAACCGGCTGTCAATCTCGGCAGGGTTCACGCCGCGCACTTGCTGGCCGTGGGCGGCTGTTGCGCATAAACCGAGCCCGAACAAGATTGAGGGAAGATGCTGGAATTTGTTTTGCATAACAAAGGCCTTATGAGTGGCGGAAAATCCGGATCCGTGGACACTTACGATTTTGCAGAGCCTGCCCGACGACGGCTCAGGCTGCATCGACCAGCATCCCGAACTGAGTGGCGTTTGCGCTGGGCTTTGAGAAACACACCCTTCTGTACTATACCTTGCCTTCGGCTTGCCCGATAAAAACTCGGCGACCCGATCCGCACAACGCATTCGTTGAAGTAAAGCAAAATCTTCACAGGCAGAAAAATGGTACTCACGCGTGACTGCATTGTCAATGGCAATAAACCGTTCATACAACGGTTCACGCGCAACATAAGAGTCTAACGAGACGCGTTGTTGGAAATTGAGGGCTGGCTCCTGACACATCTTGGGGATTATCGCTACGGCTTGCCAGCGACACGGCATCGACCTACCGTGAAGGCGCATCGTCGTTGCCTCAACGTTCCAAGCTCACTTCGGCGATGCAAGCCAGACAGA
>JBEILF010000171.1:0-5660 GCA_040379385.1 Burkholderiales bacterium
GTTGATGAGGGTGGTCTTGCCGCTTCCTGACGGTCCCAGCAAAAGGGTATGGTTGCCCTGAGTGACGGTGAGATTGGGTAGGGCGATCGTCGGCTGTGCGCTTGCTTTGCCTCCGTAACGGCAGGTTACATCCTGCATGAAAACCAGTGTGTTCATGGCGGCTATTTGATTTCAATCGCAGTTTTGGCAGTATCGGCGACGCAGTATGCGAGTCCCTCAACAAAAATTCGCTGCGGTAGGTTTCGACCAATGAACACCATTTTCGATTCGCGGACTTCATCAGCGGCCCACGGCTTGCCGGGCGTGCCGCCCATCAGCATATGTACGCCTTGGAAGATCATACGATTCGGTTGGCCTTCGATGCTCAGCACGCCCTTGTAGCGCAGCATGTCGGCACCGTAGGTTTGAATCAGCAGTGACAGAAACGCTTCGATTTTTTCCATATCAAGTGGCCGTGCATCCTTCCAGACAAACGATTGCACGTCATCCGAGTGGGTGTGGTGATGTTCCGAGAGAAAGGTCGGATCAATTTCGAGCATGCCGTTCAAGTTAAAGCCACGAATGTCGAGAATTTCCGTTAGATCAGTCGTTCCAAAATTGACTTTCTGATACGTCGCCCGCGGGTTCATCCGGCGCAGCCGAGCCATCAATTGTTGGGTTTGTTCGTCAGCGACTAAATCGGTTTTGGACAACAAGATACGGTCGGCGAAACCAACTTGTGCGCGCGCTTCGCTGTTAGCAGTCAGTGTATCGGCACCGTGTTTGGCATCCACCACTGTCAACACGGCGTCAAGTACGTATTGATCGTGAATGTCCTCGTCCATAAAAAATGATTGTGCCACCGGGCCGGGCTCGGCCATGCCGGTCGTTTCGATGATGACGCGGTCAAACTTGAGAGTGCCTTTTTTGCGCTTTGCCGCGAGGTCACCGAGAATGCGTACTAAGTCACCCCGCACGGTGCAGCAGATGCAGCCATTGTTCATCTCGACAATTTGCTCGTCCCGGTCCTGCACGAGAATTTCATTGTCAATGCCCTCGGCACCAAACTCGTTTTCTATCACTGCAATTTTTTCGCCGTGGCGTTCGGTGAGGATACGGTTCAACAGAGTGGTTTTGCCAGCGCCGAGGAATCCGGTCAGTATGGTTGCAGGGATGAGATTAGGATTTGCCATGTCGGATGCCGTGTAGTTGTGTTGCCATAGATGTGCTTAGATGCAGGTGCTGGAGATACGGAAATATGGATTGTCTAAAGCAATTTACATGAGGGTGGCGCGCTACGAATCAAGGTCGCCCGGGTCATGCTGGCGGCAGGGGCGTCGCGTGATGCAACAGAAATTGGTCGAGTGAGTCAACAATGAACTGAGTGTCTAAGTTTTTGACGATAAACACCAGCCTTGTTGAATGGTTATCATCCGGCCAGGCCGCGAGCGAGGCCGGCGGGTAGAGGGTGTGTTGTACGGCGTGAATGACGCGTGGGCGCGGTTCCCCAGCAACGTTCACGATCCCCTTGACGCGTAGCAACTGGTCGCCGCGTGTCGATTGCAGCATTTCGATGGCATTCACCAGCTGATACCAATCGACGGGTACGTCATACTGTAACGAGATTGACGAGATCGATGCGTCATGGCGAGAAGCGGATTTGCCCCCAGTGGCAGCCACAACCCTGCCAGACATTCCTAAGCCAGTGCCGCGCACTGATCGGTAGGCCTCGGCATTGAGCCACTTGGCGACATCGGGAGCTTTTGCGTCTGCGCGGTAGAGCCCATTGTCGAACAAGTGTTGAAACGACACTCGTCCATTTACGGCGTCAATCATGCTCGCACCCGGATTGAGGCGTGCAATTCGCGCCCGTAGCGCGTTCAGCGGCGTTTGTCTCTTGCCGTTCACAAGATCGATCTTGGTCAGGATGATGCGGTCGGCCACCGCAACTTGTTTGACGGATTCAGGATGCAAATCTAGCTGCTCGTCGCCATGGGTAGTATCGACTGTGGTCACCACACCCGACAACACATATCGCGCCGCGATCACCGGCATCTCGAGCAAGGTGTGCATGATGGGTGCCGGGTCAGCCAACCCGGTGGTTTCGATAATCACGCGCGTGAAGTTCGGAATTTCACCTCTACTCCGCTTGAAGTAAAGCTCGCGCAGCGCGCTCACCATATCGCCGGCAACCGAACAACATACACAGCCGTTGTTCATCACGCTGATACTGTCGCTCGATTTACGCACGAGCAGATGATCGATGGGCGCTGCACCGAATTCGTTGATGAGAACGGCTGTCTCCGGCACACCCGGCGAATTCAGGATGTGGTTGAGCAGCGTGGTTTTGCCACTGCCGAGGAATCCCGTAAACAGGGTCACTGGCGTGATGCCGGTAGCGGCTGATGTGAACATTCTGGTTATCGCAGAGCCGCAGAGCTTAAGCGCAGTGCAGGCAGCGCCCGCGAAACTTCAAGTCCACTGTGCTCGGTTTGAATCCTGGCGGCAGCCGGAAATTGAGTTTGTTGGGAACGTCATCGAGGCAGAACGTTTGGCCGCACGCGTTGCAGATGAAGTGGGCGTGCTGCTGGTGTGGTGCGATTGAAGCGGTCGGGTCGTTGATCATAAATCGCCATACGCGGTCGTCGCCAGCGATGCGATGAGCGATGCCGACTTCCACCAGCCATTCCAGTACGCGATACACTGTGACGCGGTCGATGGGATGATGCTTTACGAGTGCCTGCGCGACGTCAAAGTGTGAAGCGGCATGGTCGAGTGACATCAAACAGGCTAGCACCGCCACACGTGGCTGTGTGAGCCGCTCTGCAGTTCGACGGATGGCGGCCTCAGCCTCGGCAATGCGTGAAAGGTATTCGGGTGTTTCCGGCGGTGCCTTGGTTTTGGCGTTGGATGTCATGGCGGGTTGATGGCGTCGTGGCGCTTGGATAGTCTTCAGCGCGGTTGGCGGGCAGACATATTCTCCTCGGAGAAAGCGCTAGATGCAACTGAGTTGTTAGATGTAACTCATGCAAAAAATAGAAAGCCAGCAAAACACGGCTGATTTGAGGCAAAACGGTCTGGAAACGCCCGCCAATCGGGGAGTTTTCCACTTTTCGCATTCGGCGTTGCCTAGCCTGAATATTTCATGGGTCGCCCATTGCTTAGAAGTACGTTGCCTCTGGGCGATTGGACGGCAATCTTCCACCTTCCTGCCGAAGCATAGCCCGCTATGCTGTGGTCGGTCAGGCAAAACATCGCTAGCCCACTCGCCCGCTTTCGAACGCGCCCCCATGAAATGTTTAGGCTAGTTTGATGGCGCGAGCGTAAGTTTGTGTTTTATCTGGCCTGCAAGCAGCGGCTGCGGTGCTCCGTCCAGCCATTGTTGGTGTCCGGCACCGTAGAATGGCGATAAGGGGTGTCCGCTTTGTCCGCCGGCGACGGTCAGAATGCCGTCTTCCTCTTTGCCGGGGGATACCACCAGACGTTGGGACGCGCCAAAGCCGGGTGCGGCGACTCGCGGCATGTGGTTGTCACCAGCTAATGGTCGCGACGGCATGTCGAGATAGGCTGATAAAAATGGCATTGCACGAGAGAACGGATGTTTGATGCGCGACATGTTGCGCTTACCCCAGGTTGCGGTCTCCAGCGTTGCATGCTGTTTGATCAGATCGTCGTGCACCCAAACCAATTGGGCATCCAAGAAATGCGGCCAGGATAGGTAGCCCTGCGGCAACAAATGCGGCGCTTCGGCTTCAATTGCTTGCCAGGCGGCATACTCGAAACGCGCATCGTGGCTCAGCGCAGCGTCACTTTTTTCCGGCGAGTCAATTGTTGTGGTGTTCGCATTTTTGCTGGCCAGCCATGCGCGCCATAACTCGCTCTGTACGCGTTCGCGAAACGCCCTGGCGACACGATGGCCGACTTCATCAATATCCGCAGCACCATTCCACGCTTTCAGTTTTGTCACAAGGGCGGCGATGGGTGGCGGTGTTGAAGGTGCCGCGCCACGAGCAACCGCAAGCGCGGCCCAACGTTTCAAGAAACGTGACTCGCGGTCAAGCTGAATGGCGTACAGCGTTCGTTCCGTATGTTTGGGGGTTTCTCGTAGCCGATCCCGAATTTGCATGGCGCGTGCGCCCAAGTCAAAACCACCGTCGCCGATGATCTCGCTGCCAGCACCGCCGAGTTGTCTGCTGTTTGCCGTCCAAAGCAATCCGTCGGCGGGATTCTTGATTAACGGGTACCTGCCGGGATCGAGCCAGCCGTTCGGTAGCTGATCCACCGGCGTCGGGGTACCGCGGCTGACCAGCCATTTTGGGCGCGCCGGGATACGTCCGGCCACGGTCCAGGCGATATTGCCGATGTTGTCCGCGATGAGGATGTTTTGGTGCGGCATCGGCGTGTTGTGAGCGAACCCGATCGCTGTTTCCAAATCAGTTGCAAACATAAACCCCGGTACGCGGTTCACCATCGCCCCAGGCCGATACAATACCCACGAAAGTACGTAGTCGTTCTGCGCGTCGCTTTTGAGTACCGGGCCAATGTCAGTTTGTTTGACCTCTAATGTGACTGGCTCAGCACCCTTGACGAGAATCGTCTCGTTGGTGGTGCGAATGGTGGTGGCAGGGGCGAGGGCGCTTGCCCTGTGTTTAGGCAGCACCACCCAGTCGAAAAACTGGCCGTAGTTGTTGGTAAATCCCCAGGCAATATGGCCGTTGCTGCCAGCGGTAATTTGTGGGACGCCGGGCAGGGTCATGCCGACTGCGCGAAGCGGCTTGCCGTTTTGGTTAAACGTCATTTGCGCGCGAAACCAGATGCCCGGCGCACTGAATCCCAAATGCATATCGTCGGCGAGAATCGCGCGACCATCTGCGGTGCGTAACCCGCTCACTGCCCAGTTGTTGCTGCCAAGATAGGATTCTGTGGGTTCAGCGCCGTCTGCCGGTAAAGCGGGGTAATACTGAGAACTTGCGGATACCTGTGGCTTCGCGGCGACAGTCTTACGCAGGTCAATGTCGTCCGCAGTCGGCATTACTGCCATCGTCGGCGTGATGCCGTCGAGCGTGGCGTCCCATGGGCCGCCTTGCGGGCGCATCCATTCAAACAACCTGTCGCCGAGCAGCTTACGCAAGCGGATATCGCTAAAACGACTTTCAAAACCGCCGGCTTGTAGCATGGTGTACATCTCGGCAACCACCAGCAAAGAGTCCTCTTCGCGCCAGGGTTCCGGCTCAGCACGCAGCACCAAGTATTGCCATGGTCTCGCGCCAAGCGCGGCAACACCGGCGTTAACGCCCTCGGTATAAGCCGTGTACCAAGCCCGTTCCTGCGGTTGGGCGGAGGCAAACTCTGCCGCAGCCCTGGCACGCAAACGGTGAGGACGCTTCTGTTTATCCATCGGGATAGTGGCGCTGCCCAACAGTGCAGAGAGTTCGCCGGCTGCCGAGCGACGAGCGAGATCCATTTCAAAAAAACGCTCCTGACCATGGACGTAGCCGAGCGCTCGGATGGCGTCGCGGTTGGTATCGGCGGTGATCGAGACCATGCCGTTGGTATCGCGCGTAATGCTGACCGGTTTCTGCAAATTCGCCAGCGGTCTTTCACCGTCGAGTAGCGGCACACTCGCACGAAGCACAAAATACAGCGAAATTGCGGCGACGGCGATCATGAGGGCAATGACA
>JBEILF010000172.1:0-5655 GCA_040379385.1 Burkholderiales bacterium
GTTGCAAGCGGTGCCGCCGCACAGACGCCATTGCTTGGCGACCCGAACATTCTTGAGTTGCCCGAACACACCAAGGGCTTGGGCCAACCGGTTGCCGCCACACCCTACGGCATGCCGTCTAAATATGAAGCGAATCTACAGCGACGCGAAAGCCCGGGATTGACCCGTGTCTCCGCCGCGTCAGTGTCATTTTGCCCGCTACAGGGACTGTTTGGCATCATCACGCCTAGCGGGTTGCACTTTGAACGACACCACCAAGGCTGGTGGGACATTGATCCGACCAAACATCGTTTTATGATTAACGGCTTGGTGAAAAATGCCAAGGTCTATACGATGGATGATCTGATGCGGCTACCTTCGGTATCGCGCATGCACTTTATCGAGTGTGGTGCAAACACCGGCATGGAGTGGGGCAATGTCGCGGTGCCAACCGTCCAATATACCCACGGCATGTTGAGTTGTTGTGAATTCACCGGTGTACCGCTTTCCGTTCTGCTGGAAGACTGCGGCTTCGATAAGTTGAAAGGCAAATACATTCTTGCTGAAGGGGCGGATGGCTCAAGCATGACGCGCAGCATCTCGATTGAGCGCGCGCTGGATGATTGTTTTGTGGCGTATGCCATGAACGGCGAGATGTTGCGCCCTGAGAACGGCTACCCGCTGCGACTGGTGGCACCGGGCATTCAAGGCGTGAGCTGGGTGAAATGGTTGCGTCGTTTGGAAGTCGGCGATAAACCCTACGCCACCAAAGACGAAACCGTGCATTACATCGACTTGATGCCCGATGGCACCCATCGGCAGTACACCAGTATTCAAGAGTGCAAGAGTGTCATCACCACCCCGTCAGGCGGCCAAACACTAATGGACAAGGGCTTTTACAACGTCAGTGGGCTGGCCTGGTCGGGTCGCGGCAAGGTTAAACGCGTCGATGTTTCTTTCGACGGTGGCCGCAACTGGCGGACGGCCAAGTTAGACAGCCCGGTTCTCTCAAAATGTCTGACAAGATTCAGCATCGGATTTAACTGGGATGGCAGCCCGGCGATTTTGCAAAGCCGTGCGATCGACGAAACCGGCTACGTGCAGCCGCAAATGCGCCAGCTTCGCCAGGTGCGGGGGACACGTTCGATCTATCACAACAATGCCATTCAAAGCTGGAAGTTGGATACCAATGGCGAAGTGTCTAACGTACATGTGGGTTAGGCGCGCCGTGAGTCGTCTGCACAAGCCATTCTTGGTCGCCACAGCGTTGCTGGTCGGCACAAGCGCACTCGCGCAACAGAAGTACCCCGGCATTGGTCGTGCGGCAACGCCTGCAGAAGTCAAGGCTTGGGATATTGACGTTCGGCCAGACTTCAAGGGGCTTCCGCCAGGTTCTGGTTCAGTGGCAATTGGCCAACAAATCTGGGAGGCCAAGTGTGAGTCCTGCCACGGTACGTTTGGCGAATCCAACGAGGTCTTCACACCGATTGCAGGCGGAACGACCAAGCAGGACATGGAAACCGGGCGTGTCGCTAGCCTAAGGCGGTCGGATTTCCCGCAGCGCAGCACCCTGATGAAACTTTCGCAGCTCTCGTCCTTATGGGATTACATCAATCGCGCCATGCCTTGGAATGCGCCGAAATCGCTGACAACGGACCAGGTGTATGCGGTAACCGCGTACATCCTGAATCTGGGGGATATCATTCCGTCTGATTTTGTACTCTCTGACAAAAACATCGCCGAGGTGCAGTCACGGTTGCCGAATCGCAATGGGCTGGTTACCTTTATGCCGATGTGGGACGTGCGCGGCAAAGGCGATGTGACGAATACGGCGTGCATGGCCAATTGCGCCAGGGAGGTAACACTGTCGTCAACCATGCCGGATCATGCGCGTAATGCACACGGCAATATCGCCGAGCAGAATCGGCTTGTTGGCGCGGTGCGCGGGGCCGACACCACCAAACCACCACCGCCGGTCATGGCGTCCACTCGCGAGGTGCCGATGGCTGCACCCGCCCCGTCGAAGGCGGTGACGGGCGCAGAGTTGGCGCGCAAAAGTACCTGTGTCGCCTGCCATGTCGCAAACCGGAAACTGGTCGGGCCAAGTTATGCCGATATTGCCAAGAGATATGCCGGTGACAGCTCAGCCGTTGCCAAATTGATGGACAAGGTACGCAAGGGAGGATCCGGCGTATGGGGTGTCATCCCAATGCCACCGCATCCGGAGCTGACAGACGCCGATATCAAAATGCTGGTGGAGTGGAGTTTGCAGGGTGGTAAGTAGTCATTGTGCGTTTTTGGGGTTGATCTGCAGCAAGGATTGTTTGGCAGATCAATGTGCGAAGTCTTGTATATTCTTCAGCTTGCCTCAAGTAAAAGTACGTTTCTTTAGATTGCAAAGGGATAAACATGAATAGACGCGAAGTACTAAAGGCTGGCAGCAGCAGCACCGTCATGGCATTGATGATGAGTGCCGGACTACTCAGAGCAGGTGATGTCGCGGCGCAAGAGTGGAACAAAAATGCGTTTGAAGCCAAAAACCTTAACGATACGGTGAAGGCGCTCGGTGGAACAGCTGCCACCGAATCCAGGGATATCACGTTTGTGAATGCCCCCGATATTGCGGAAAACGGTGCCGTTGTGCCGGTTGGCGTGCAAAGCAAAATTCCGAAGACGGAAATGATCGCGATTTTGGTCGAGAAGAATCCGAATTCGCTTTCAGCGGCGTTTACGATTCCAGAAGGTACCGAGGCCACCGTTTCGACTCGTGTGAAGATGGGACAGACATCCAATGTACACGCCGTGGTGAAGGCAGACGGCAAGTTCTACTACGCAACGAAGGAGATCAAGGTAACCCTGGGTGGATGTGGCGGCTAGAAGCGGCGTCTTTCGATGTGATGCGGCGTTGCTTCCTCGTTTTGTTCGCTCATGTATAACCCATACATGTCGCTCACAAAGCCTTCGTCGCGCCTTGTCTGACATCGAAATACTTGCTTCTAGTTTTGCAGCGATCGCCCGCACAACGAAAAAAACGATACGTAGGAATTAGGAGAAATTCATGGCAGATCCGATGAGAATTCGCGCCCAGATGGCGGGCAATATGGTTGAAGTACGTGTCTTAATGGCACATGAAATGGAAACCGGTCAGCGGCGCGATGCGGCCGGCAAAACGGTCCCAGCATGGTTCATCCAAAGCGTGACGGCAACGTGCAACGGTAAGACGGTGCTGTCCGCCCAGTGGGGCCCGGCAGTGTCGAAGAATCCGTTTCTCTCCTTCCGCTTTAGTGGTGCCAAGGCGGGTGACAAAGTGATTGTCACTTGGACGGACAATAAAGGTGACAAGCGGACCGACGAAGCGGTGATCTCGTAATGAACGCGCCACGCTTGGCAGCAGCAGGGCTGGCGGCGACCATTATGGTCGCCTCAGGTTGTGCAGTGGTGGTCGGCAACGAGACCACCAAGCCTGCTCAGGTATCGACCGCACCGGTAAAGGTGATTTATCACGTCAGTGAAGGCAGTGACCAAGCGACCAATGCGCTGCGGAATATTCGCAACCATCTGTCGGCTGATCCCACAGCGAAGATCTCCGTAGTGACACATGCAAACGGAATTGATTTCCTGCTGGACGGTGCAAAAGACAAAAACGGCAACGATTACGTTTCGAACGTGCAGGAGCTGGTCAAGCGTGGGGTGGATTTCCGCGTATGCCGTCTGACACTCGAGCGGCGCAACATTGACGCAAAAAAGGTAATTGAGGAAGCCCGTTTGGTGCCGAGCGGTGTTGCCGAGGTTGCCCGTTTGCAGGCGCGAGAAGGGTACGTGTATCTGAAGCCTTGATGTTGGTAGCCATCAGTTTTTGAAGTATCAAGTCATGCAGCAAAGAATTTTTCATGCGCCGAAGAGCGCAGATCGCACATCACATATGCAGTGCCAATAGTTGGAGGACGACATGTATCGAACCATAAAACCCACCGCCGTGAAGTGGCTGGCAGCGGTAGCTGCCTTTGGTCTTATCGCAGCCGGTACCGCTGGTGCCCAGGCACCCACCCCCAAAGTAGCAGCCAAACCCGCAGCGGCGAGCAAAGCGGTCGCCACTCCTGTAACTCCTGCAAAAAGTACCGACGCCACCGTTCGCGAGATCGAGAAGTACCGCGAGGCGCTGGCCGACGGCAACCCCGCAGACCTTTGGGAAGCACGTGGTGAAGATCTCTGGAAGCAGAAGCGCGGCCCCAAGAACGCGTCGCTCGAAAAATGCGACCTCGGCCTCGGTGAAGGTGTCGTCAAGGGTGCGTATGCCAAGTTGCCACGTTACTTTGAAGACACAGATCGTGTGCAGGATCTTGAGTCAAGATTGGTCACTTGTATGGTGATGCTGCAGGGCTTCACGTATGACCAAGCCAAACGCGCGCCGTTTGGCTCAGCAGAAAATAAGTCCAACATGGAAGCACTGGTGGCATACGTTACCGCGAATTCCCGCGGTGCAAAGATGAACGTCTCACTCAGTCACGCGAAAGAAAAAGAAGCCTACGCCATTGGCAAGAAGATGTTCTTCCATCGCGGTGGGCCGCATGACTTTTCATGTGCAACCTGCCATGCGCAGGACAACATTCGTATTCGTTTGCAGGATCTGCCGAATCTGACCAAGCAAGAGCCTGCCCAGCGCGCCTATACCAGCTGGCCGGCCTACCGGGTGAGCCAGGGCGAACTTCGTTCGTTCCAGTGGCGTCTGTTTGATTGTTTCCGTCAGCAGCGCTTCCCGGAACTCGATTTCACCTCCGAAGGTTCGGTCGCATTAACTACATTCCTTGCGCGTAATGCGAATGGGGGCATTTTTAACGCGCCAGCCATCAAGCGCTAGTTTAAATCTCGTTGCGCGATCGAGAGATTTCAGCCAAATATTTGGAGATCGAAATGAATTTGAAAAATGCAATGTTGGTTACCCTGATTACTGGTACAAGTTGCGCATGGGCGCAATCAAAGGCACCGGCGGTTGATCGTGCAACCGAAGTGATGAAGACCTCATTCAAGGAGCGGGGTCAAGCCAAGCTCGACCGGCTCAATCAAGACAAGGCAATGGAGCTGTGTACCAAGTACACCACTACGCCGATTCCAAGAAAACTTGCGGCAGAGATCGAAGCCGAGAACGTCAAGACCATCCCGTTCCCCGCCGATGGCAAGTATCTGGGTGACTGGAAGGCTGGTGAGCGTATCGCCCAATCGGGCGTTGGCATGCAATTTACCGATAACCCAGCCAACCCAAGTGGTGCCAACTGCTACGCCTGCCATAAGCTTGCGCCGCAGGAATTGTCATACGGCACCATCGGGTCGAGCTTGTATCAATTCGGCGAGCTTCGCGGGTATTCGCCAGATATCGCCAAGTATGCCTACGGCAAGATCTACAACTCGCAGGCCTACGCCGCTTGTTCGAACATGCCACGTTTTGGCCACAACAAAGTTTTGACCGAGACGCAAATCAAGGATTTGGTGGCATTGCTGATGGATCCAGAATCACCCGTTAACAAGTGACAGATTTTCTTAAAAAATTTCGCAGGAATTTTTTGTAGAAAATCGTCATCCCCACGCAGGTGGGGATCCAAGTTTTGGTTGTAGCAGATTTTCTTAAAAAATTTCGCAGAAATTTTTTGTAGAAAATCGTCATCCCCACGCACAACCACA
>JBEILF010000173.1:0-5636 GCA_040379385.1 Burkholderiales bacterium
CATCTTGCGGCGAATCCAACGCGGAATCTCCGCACCACACGCGTCGGAGAAACGGGCGAGCTGCGAGAAACTACCGATCGGCATCACACCGGGAACGATCGGCACATCAAGTCACATCGCGCGAACTTCATCGACAAAATGAAAGTACGCGTCACGATTGTAGAAATACTGCGTGATCGCCGACGTGGCACCCGCCTCAACCTTGCGCTTGAAGTTCTTAAGATCTTCCTGTGCAGTACGTGATTGTGGGTGGTACTCAGGATAGGCCGCCACCTCTATGTGGAAGTGGTCGCCTGTTTCAGCGCGAACAAACGCGACGAGATCACTCGCGTGCCGGAATTCTCCTGCCATCGCCATGCCGGAGGGCAGATCTCCGCGCAGCGCCACCATATGCCGGATGCCTGCATCGCGATAGCGGTGTACGATCTCGCGGATACTCTCCACCGTCGAGCCGATGCAAGACAAGTGCGGCGCGGCGTTGTAGCCCATTGCGCGAATATCGTTGACAGTCTTCAACGTGCCTTCTTGGGTCGAACCGCCCGCACCAAAAGTAACAGAGAAAAACGCCGGCTTGAGCTGCCCTAGTTGCATGACGACATCGGCGAGCTTGGCCGCACCTTCGGCTGTTTTGGGCGGGAAGAACTCGAACGAAAACTGGCGGGACGTGGATTCGATTAACTTTTGGGTCACGTGAGCGCTTTCCTCATGTCTTGAAGAATATCCAGGACGTATTGTTGGTCTTGTTGAAAAAAAATATCGGAGCTTAATCCTTCGTAAGAAGTCGGTCGCGCGGATAGCAGCTCATCTTTATCCGATGGCGTCACCAAGTACCCCCGCAGCGGGATCGATAACTGGAGCAATTTCAATTCGCGCAGCGCATCCAGTTTTTCGCCGGGCCATTTACGCGCGATTCCCTTTGGCTCAACAAACGCGAGAACCTGCAAATTGTCTCGGGTCATCCACAGCATGAAGTCAGGAAAAAATCCGCTTGCGCGAAAAAAGCCCACGCCGCGGTGCGGCAGGTTGCGGAGCAAATAAATGGAGACATCCACAAAGCATGGCGCGTGGCAGTGTTCTTGCCAAGTTCGGCGCAAGTCCCACACAAAGCGCGCCTCACTCTCTTCCAGCAACGGTGGCGTTGCGCGGAAACCGATTGAGCCCGCCGACTCAAAATCGAAGCCCAGTTGATCGCCCTTGATCACAACGGGTCGTGAAACCAGTAGCGGCGCGTATAAGTGCTGTGGCGCATAAAGTCTGGGCAACGGAAGTGACAGATCATCATTCGGCATCGCGTACGCGGTGCTGGCCAGCACCTTCTCTACCGCCGCCACAACATCTCCCAAGCCAATATCCTGCTCGAGTCGCTTGCGAATGGCATCAAGTGTGGCAGCGGGAACACGATTGCCGACTTCGCGAGTCAACGTCTCAATTGCGGATTTGGCCACCTCATTCGCCGCTTCAATTTCGAGCAAATAAACGCGCCGCTGTCCATTGGCATCGTTGACGAGCGGAAAGTTGGCGTCGTTACTGTCCAGCAACGTCGGCTTTAGCTTTGAGGCGTAAAACGCACGCGCTTGTCGCCGATATTGTGACGACATTGCCTCTTCAATAGCGACAGATAGGACGTCTCTCCAGCGCAGGCGACCGATGTGACCGTCAAAATAATCAACCGGCGCTTCGACCGATACCCGCTCGCTTGCATACCGGGCCAGTTCGCCGACGGCAACCTCCATGTTCCACCAGCCGTTGCGGCGCTTCGCCTCTTGTGCCGCAAGCCGAATCGCTTCGATATCCGCAGGTGTCGCAGACAATTGATGTCGAGTGAGTGCCTCCACACGCACTGTTTGTGCACTACCGACACCGGACGTCAGCGAAAGGCTTGCCTCAATCTTGGTGAAATATGCCTCCGCATCACTGGCAATGAAGGCAATGGGGACAACGGCGAAATTCCCGTCACTTGCGAGCGTCATGAGATTTTTCGCTTGCCAATCTGCGGCCACCGTCACCGGCGCTTCGATGATGGTGCGGCGCGCACCTTCGCGCTCAAGGGATTCTAAAAACCGCTGCATGTAATCCGCCTTAATGCCGAACACCATCAAGCGCTCCAACAAAGGCAAATGCTCTGGCACATCGTCAAGCGTGTCGAGCCCGGAGCGTTTCAGGTCACCGCGTTTTCCCAGCAGCCGCACTCCTCGGCCGAACATCTGCACAATCTGGCTACCCTCAGACTTACCCACATTCACCAGCCCCATTGCGGCAACACGCCAGGACGACCAGCCTTCGATAAACCGCTTGGCACCGATCAGCACCTTGATATTCGGCGAACGATCTATCGCCGCGAACAACGAACTGGTTAGCTTATCTTCACCGCCGTCATCACAGCCGAGCGCCAGCAACGACTCGTGAACCTTCTTCGCGTCGCCAACGTTGATGACGCCGAAGTAGCGATCATCGCTGGCACCCGCCGCACGCAGGCCGACCTCGTTTTCGTTGACGCGAGTCGCGATCAATTGGCCGCTGCCACCGAAGAGTTTTTGTGCGACCGATGTCGCCGTCGCGCTACCGGTTTCGTTTAGCGCTCGCAAATAGCTGAAATCAAGCGGATCACCATTCAGCGTTTGCTGTACACCGCTGATGGAGAGCACCTTGTCCGCCAAGCCTGCGAACCACGTTGGCTCTGCCGCAACACGCGCGAGAAACTTAACCACCGTCGCCACATCCGAACCATCGGTGGCAACTTTGCTGCCGAGGAATACGGCAAGAGGCGCTTCCAGCCGCCATTGTCGGGCGACATGCGTATTTGCGTCGTACCAATGCGTTTGCTGGTAGAACGCAAGCAATCCTGCCGCCAGCACTAAATCGGTCGTTGCTTGGGAATCGGCGTGTGCCCCTGTCTGCGCATTCAGCACCCGGAAGTCTTTGCCGTAGCCGTCTTTCCAGAAGCGACCGTACGCAAACTCAATGATCGCCGCCTTGGCATATGCATCACTCAAGCTCGCATCGAGTGCCGCCATTTGCGCGAAGGTGGCGGAGTACTCAAAGGTAAAGCCCGGCTTGATGGAAAAACGATCATCCCCGCCGGCCAGCGCCTCGCGGATCGCCCGCCATGCGCGTTCGGTGGAGTCATCACCCTTGGTACCTTTATGACCCTCATCGACCAACAACAAATTTGGGCCTTTGAATTGATCGACGGCAATCGATTCGCCGCCCTTGTTGCGCGCGCCCTTGTCCGGTACGTAGAGCTTGGTGATTTCGCGTATTTCCACGCCCATGAACGCCAAGTCAGATTTCTCTAGTTCCTCGCGGTGCTGCCGGGAGAGCTCTTCGCCCGGTGTGATGAGCAAAATCGAATCTGGCGCTTTGCCGGCGGGGAACGGTTTGTAATCCAAAAACTGCAACAAGTTGATATGCATCACCAAGGTCTTGCCCGCACCAATGGACATAAAGATGGCGAGCCTGGCTAATTCATCTTCGCGGTACGGCGGCAAGTGTGGTGCCAGTTCTGCGCGTGTCGCTTCCAAAGCAGCCAGCAGCGCCCGCCGGTCGCGCGTGAGCTGATCGAGATAACACTCCGTAAACAGGCAAGCCAAATACTGAAAGTAGGTTAGCTGGAAAGCTGGTGTACCGGCACCGCTGCCACTACCACTACTGCCACTACCGCCGCCGTTACCACTGCCACTGCCACCCCGCCGTCTGCCGATGCGCGCCTCATGACGGCGGATGTTGGCGTCATAACGACGTAAATCAGCATCACAGATGCTGCGACCTGCCACCGCTTCCAAGACATGGCAAAAGTACGAGGCACCGTCGGCTGCCTTGCCGACTTCGGTCTTCGCGAGCCGCTCCAATAGCACGTCGTAACTCAAACCAAACGCGCGTGCGAAATGGCGCGTCAGCACGAGCTGCTTCACAAACGGTGGGCGCGGTGTGGAAGCGGCCATCGCTAGATTAGGGAACTTCTAAAAACCGTCACGAGCGGGTGAAGTTGGCAGTGAGGAGCGGACACGTACCCAGTGTACGGCGAGCACCGGAACTGACAGATTCGCCCGCGCAGTAGGTTTTTAGAAGTTCCCATTACCGAAAGTCCAATATTGGCGGTGGCTTTCAGGCAAAAATGTCTGGAAATGCCCGCCGATAGGTGAGTTTCACTTCTGGGCACTTCTATTGATCCGGCAACTAAAAATGAATAATTAAGAAAACCCCGCTCGCGCGAAGGCGGGAGTCTAATATCGGAATCTGTCGCGTTAAATAAAATTGGGTTCCCGCCTTCGCGGGAACGGGGATGGCTGAAATGGTTTTCCATATTTAGTTGCCGCATCAATATCAACCTGCTGCGCGGGCGAAGTTCGCGACGGTTTCGAGAAGTTCCCTTCTCACCCGGCACGCTCCGTCATCACCCGCTTCACAATCCCATCGAGCGCCTGCGCGTTTTCCTCGCCGAAAAAACTCATGTCGCCATTAAAAAACACGGTGGTGTAGCTCGCCAACGAGCGACCGAGTTGAGACTGCACTTGGCTTTCAATCCAATCGTATTCGTCACGGCCGGACGCAGGCGCAGCCTCAACCACATCGCGCAAGATGATGAGCGCACGCTCTGCACTTTCCGCCGATTGCCCTTCCTGCACTAAGCGGCCTTCGATCAGGCGTGCGCGTTGCACAGTCGCGGCCTTGCCTTTACCGACCTTACGCGTCGCTTCACGAATGCGGGTGGCGACCAAGCCGAGCATCAGGCAGGCAGTTTCAGCCAAATCAATGGTCAGGGTTTGCCGCTCCCCCGCCACGCTGGCATGTAAGCGATAGTCAAACGGGTGATCAAACGCCATCACGTTCACAAACACCGGCTGCGGCGCATCGCCCGCGTTCTTCGCCTCACGCAGCACATAGCGAATGTCGTCGCCGTCGCGGTCACCTGTCGAGGACGCAAACACCTCACCGGCCTTGCCTTCGGCTTTTCCGCCATCCGTTCCGTCATCCGGCAATTCGATAGCGTTGAGGCTATCTTCGTAGCCTTCCAGCCTCAGCACTTTTACCATCGGCAGGGTGCGCGCCGACCAATGATCGTCATCGTTGGCAACGTGCTGCACCGTGTCGCGCGGCGCACCGTCTTTCCATTCGGGTGAAGTCATCACCTTGGCAATGCGTGGCAACAACACCGAATCAAAATACTCGCCCATTTCCACCAGCATAAAGCGGCGCGTGCCGCCGTCTTCGCGGTTGAGATTCATCACGGCGTGGCCGGTGGTGCCGGAGCCGGCGAAGAAGTCGAGGCGAGTGTCCGATGCGCTAGACATTGATGCACTCGCCAACTGTTCATACAGCGATACTGGGTGGCTATATGGAAACTCAATTCCCTGCGCATCTAGGGTGGACTTTCCTTTACGCCCATCGGCTATCACGGATGTAACGGGCCGACGAGTTGTTGCCTTCAGGACTAGCTTTTGGCGTGGCTGTGTAGATTCGTCGTTTCCGAAAAGAATCTCATCGCGCGCAACCATCTCCAACAGATTTTCAGGTGTCCGCGAGAATCCATTCGGCGGCACTTGGCATGGCTTTCCAGTTCTGGGATGCTTCAATGGAACAAAAAACTTCTTGTCTGCTCTCGGCTCTGGTGCGCGCAGACTTACAGACTGATATAC
>JBEILF010000174.1:0-5592 GCA_040379385.1 Burkholderiales bacterium
AGCACCTCGCACCGCCATGATCGCGGCTTCTAGCGCGTTTGGTGTGGCACCGTGCTCTTTGAGCAGACGGCCACACTCGCCTTTGTCGTTGGCAGCAGCAAGTAAAAACCATTCAGAGGCGATAAACTGATCGCCACGCTTGCTCGCTTCCTTATCGGTCAAGTTGAGCAAATTGGATAGATCGCGCGACACTGAGATTTCTCCTCCCGTGCCTTCAACTTTGGGCAGCCGCTTGATCGATTGCTCGAGAGCTGTGCGCAACTTTGGTACGGCAACCCCCGCGCGCGACAGCAGGGAGGCATTGCCACCGTCCGCGTCGTCGATCAGCGCGACCAGCAAGTGCTGCGGCTCGATATAGCTATTATCGTTGGCGAGTGCGTTCGACTGCGCCTCAGCGAGCGCCCGCTGGAATCGGGTGGTTAGTTTGTCAGTACGCATAGCGTGATATCCTTATTCCCTAGTCTACAATGTGTCGATCTAGTCTGTTGTTTTGCCGCGCAACAGCTCAAGCGTCTGCGCTGTGTTGAATATATAGATATGTGTATCGTCTGACATTTCAAGGTGAAAAATGTCAAAACCGTCTGAAATCACGGCCTCGGAAACCAATGCGCATCTTCGCCACGACATCGAAACGACCGTAACCAAGGATGTCACCCTCGCGCTGAGCGAAGATGTCGGCACCGGCGACCTGACAGCGCAACTGATTGCTGCGGATAGGCAGGCAGTGGCTAGCGTCATGACACGCGTCGACGGTGTGCTCGCCGGCCAAGATTGGTTCAACCGCACTTTCACCGAACTTGATCCCGACTGTGAAGTATTCTGGCATGTTAAAGACGGTGATGCCATTACTGCGGGACAGCCTCTATGCGAGGTATCGGGAAACGCGCGCGCCATGCTCAGCGCAGAAAGAACGGCGCTCAATTTTTTGCAGACAATGTCCGCAGTGGCGACCAAGACGGCCGCCTATGTTGCTGCTGTCGCGGGAACTAAGGCGAAAATTCTCGACACTCGAAAGACGGTACCAGGGCTTCGTGTGGCGCTGAAGTACGCAGTTGCGGTCGGCGGCGGGGTGAACCATCGCATGGGCTTGTTTGACGGCATTCTGATCAAGGAAAATCACATCGCGGCGGCGGGCGGCATCGGTGCAGCTTTGCGATCCGCAGTTGATCTTGTCAAGCATGCAGCTGCGGCGGAAACCATGATTGAAATTGAAGTCGAAACGCTCGGGCAAATGGAGGAGGCGCTTGCCGCCGGTGCGCGGCTGATTCTGCTAGATAATTTCACTATTGACACCATGAAAGACGCAGTACGCATTAATGCGGGTCGCGCGGAACTAGAAGCCTCCGGCGGGGTCACTCTCCAGTCGGTTCGGCGAATTGCAGAAATTGGCGTGGATCGCATTTCGATTGGCACCTTGACCAAAGATATTCAGGCGTTGGATCTGTCCATGCGCTTCAAACTTCACTAAGGCGACTCATGACTCGATTGACCAAGCTACTACTTGCAGTCGCAACAATGTTTACAATCATGGGGTGCGCCTCAACCTCCTCGCCGAAAGCAGATCCGTGGGAGGGCTTTAACCGCGGTTCGTTTGCCGTAAACGAAGCCATCGACAAAGCGGTGTTGACGCCGTTGGCCAAGGGTTATCAGGCGGTGACGCCGTCCTTTATTCGTTCCGGTGTGTCGAATGCGTTTGGCAACGTCGGCGACGTAGGTAGCGGGCTGAACAACATGCTTCAAGGCAAACCCGACCGCGCGTTATCCGATTTTGGTCGCGTGTTGGTCAATTCCACACTTGGTATTCTTGGGCTGTTCGACGTGGCCTCGCCGATGGGGTTGGACAAAAGCAACGAAGATTTTGGCCAAACGCTAGGTAGGTGGGGCGTTGGATCGGGCCCGTATCTGGTACTTCCGTTACTCGGCCCTTCCACGCTACGAGACGCGATTGGTCGGGTGCCTGACCGTTACACTTCCTATAGCCATCAGGTGGAACACGTACCGACCAGCAACAGCTTGCTGGGTCTAGATATCATCCGTACGCGGGCCGAGTTATTGGCAACCGGCAAAACACTTGAGGAAGCGTCATTGGATAAATATCAATTCTTGCGGGACGCCTTTCTCCAGCGAAGGTTAAGCCAAGTGTATGACGGCAAGGTGCCCCAGGCGCTACGCGAGAAGCTTGAAGAGGAAATAGAGCCTCCTGCGGCTGCGCCCTCCAAGCCCCTCCCGCCAAAATGACCAGTTTAGAAATCAGCCTGTTGGTGGTGTTCTTGGCGTTCTGCGTCATTATGGGTGCAGTGCTGACGTTCTGTATCCGTGAACGCAGGCTGATCGATGGGCTGTCTGACGTCGCCCCTATGAGCGCAGAGGCCATTGAAAACGAAGACATTCGCTTGGTAAAGGTACTTTTCGGCGCAATTATCGCGGGTGCCCTACTCGCGTTGATTACCGGCTATCTCGTGTTCATGAGAGACTGGAATTAGTTTAAGCTCAGCAACTTAAGAGCTTAAGTTACCGCTACCTTAGAATTGGCAACCCTTTGCAATCACCTCTTTGAGTTTGTCGACTGAGGTTGTCAGTACCACAAACCGTTGGGGAAGCGCCTCGATACCGATGTACTTCTCTGGACGGGGCGGGTTGTGTCCCAGCGCCTCTGCCATGGTAGCTTCAAATTTGGCAGGTAACGCGGTCTCCAGGCAAATCAATGGCACACTTCCATCATGCCTTTGCAACCCAGCTTTGATGCCATCTGCCGTATGCGGATCGATGTCGACGCCGTACTTCTGATGCACCATGCGTATGGTAGCCAGACGATCTTGATGGGTGGACTTTGCCGATACAAACCCAAATGCCGGGACACGACCCCAAAGCTGGTCACACGCGGCAAGGTCAAAACCGCCCTCGCTGTCTACTTTTTGCATCAGCTCTCGAACGACTGCCGGATCTCGCCAGGCAAGGTCAAACAAAAAGCGCTCAAAATTCGACGCCTTCGAGATGTCCATCGACGGGCTTGATGTGTGTTGGGTGTCACTCGATTTGCGAGGTCGATACACCCCGGTATGGAAGAACTCGTCGAGCACATCGTTTTCGTTGGTCGCGACTATCAATTGTCGGATCGGCAGCCCCATCATCCGCGCGACGTGTCCCGCCAAAACATTGCCGAAATTACCGGAAGGTACGGAAAAGCTGACCTTTTCCGAATTGTTGGTCGTTGCCGCAAAGTAGGCTTTGAAATAGTAAACAACCTGCGCAACGATACGCCCCCAATTAATGGAGTTAACCGCGCCGATACGGTACTGTGCCTTGAAGGACAGGTCATTGGACACGGCCTTGACCATATCCTGACAGTCGTCAAACACACCTTCCACGGCAAAGTTATGGATGTTCGTATCCTGAATGGAGAACATCTGTGCCGCTTGGAAGGGAGACAGCTTGCCCTTCGGCGACAACATAAACACCCGCACACCTCGCTTCGACTTCATCGCGTGTTCCGCAGCCGAGCCGGTATCACCGGAGGTTGCACCGAGGATGTTAAGTTCCAGTTCGTCCCTCGCGAGAACGTATTCGAATAAATGTCCAAGCCACTGCATCGCCACGTCCTTGAAGGCCAGCGTCGGGCCGTTGGAACACTTCAGCAGGTGTAATCCATGTGCTAAATTTGCCAGAGGCGTAATCTCGGTCGAACCGAACACCTCTTCGCGATAGGTCTTGTCGATAATGTTGCGCAAATCGTCCGCAGCAATATCGTCGACAAAACGGGAGATGATGTTGTAGGCTAGGGCTGGATACGACAACATCCGCATCTCTGCCAACTCGTCCGTAGTCAGTGAAGGATACGCTTGCGGCACGTACAGGCCGCCATCGGTGGCCAAACCGGCGAGCAGGATGTCACAAAAGGACTTTGGCTCATTGGCAGCGGCCCCGCGCGTCGAGACGTACTTTGCGGACTGAACCATTAGTTCAACTCCTCCAAGCGGATGCGTACCACCTTGTTTGCCATACTGGTTAACGCCTCGATCTTGGCAATTGCGGCGTTCGCTTGTTCTTCCAAGCAGCAATGTGTCAGGATAATGACGTCGACTACATCCTCCCCCTCCTCTGCTTCTTTTTGCAGCATGGCATCAATGGAAATCGAGTTATCCGCAAGAATGCGCGTGACATCTGCCATGACGCCAGGGCGATCGAAAGCCGATAGGCGTAAGTAGTATGCCGTCTCCACCTTGCCCATCGGCAAAATCGGAGTGTCGTGTAATTGATCAGGCTGAAACGCGAGATGCGGCACGCGCTGCTCTGGGTCTGCAGTGAGCATACGCGTCACATCAACCAGATCGGCAATCACTGCACTGGCAGTCGGCTCGGCGCCAGCACCGCGCCCATAGTACATGGACGCGCCGACAGCGTCGCCTTTCACCAAAATCGCATTCATCACCCCCTCAACGTTGGCGATTAGGCGTTTGGACGGGATCAGCGTGGGGTGCACGCGAAGCTCGATCCCTGTCGCGACATGTTTTGTGATACCAAGTAACTTGATCCGATAACCGAGTTGTTCGGCATAGGTGATGTCTTTGTCGGTGAGTTTCGAAATGCCTTCGGTGTACGCCTTTTCAAACTGGACTGGCACACCGAAGGCGATTGCCGAGAGAATGGTGAGCTTGTGTGCGGCGTCGATGCCCTCGATATCGAATGTCGGGTCCGCCTCGGCATATCCCTTTGCCTGCGCTTCCTTCAAGACAGCGTCAAAACTTGCGCCGCGTGCGCGCATTTCTGACAAAATGAAATTTGACGTACCGTTGATGATGCCAGCGATCCACTCGATACGGTTGGCACTCAAGCCCTCCCGCAAGGCCTTGATAATCGGCACACCGCCGGCCACTGCCGCTTCAAACGCAACCATCACTTTTTTGCGTTGCGCTGCGGCAAAAATTTCGTTGCCGTGTTTTGCCAAAAGGGCTTTGTTGGCCGTCACCACATGCTTGCCATTCTCGATAGCTTGTAATACCAGCGCTTTGGCGGTGGTATCGCCGCCGATCAACTCACAGATGATGTCGATGTCCGGATTGGTGACAATCGCCGAAGGGTCTGCTACCAACGTAATACCCTCAAGCGACACCGTGCGCGGTTTGTTGATATCTCGTGCGCTCGCGTGGGTGATGCGGATTTTGCGACCGGCGCGTCGAGAGATTTCCTCGCCGTTCCTGCGCAGTACTTCGATGGTCCCAGATCCGACGGTTCCCAAGCCCAGCAGGCCAACATTGATCGGTTTCATTTCAGCGGCTTCACAAAGTGAAATGCCGTGATGGTCAACCCTTCACGGAAATAAAAGCGGTGCGCCTTTTGGCGTTGTGTGCCGGAATCGAGACACAGGTAGTCACAACCTCGGGCTTTACCCATTTCGTTTAGCGTATCCAGCATCAACTTGCCCACACCACCCGATCGTTTTTGCTCATTCGTGATCAGATCATCACAATAAATTTCGCGCCCGTAATGGGTCTTCTCGGTCATGCGAAACACACACACACCGAGAACATCTTCCCCCTCGGTTACAACCAACATCTCTGCTCCGCTCGCAAATATCTGTTGCATGCGGGTGAC
>JBEILF010000175.1:0-5559 GCA_040379385.1 Burkholderiales bacterium
AAACGTCACCTTCATCCACGGCCAGATCGTCGAAAGGAACCACGTCCAACCGCCGGCCACAAGCAAGTAGCGAAACAGTTTGCCGACGGCAAATAGCGCCATACACGCCCAGAAGTTAAAGCGCATCCACCCCGCAGCCACACACAACGCGTCGCCGAACAACGGCACCCAGCTAAACAGCAGTGACCACATGCCGTATTTCTTTAGCCATTCGATGGCTTTGCCTTCGGCTTTATTGGGGAACAAACGCCCTAGCCAATAAGATGTGATGCCGCCGCAGGTGTTGCCAAGGGTCGCCACCGCGATGGCGCTCCACAACAATTCGGGATATTTGGTGAGCAGCCCCATCAAGACGATTTCGGAGGAGCCGGGGAGCAGCGTGGCGGAGATAAAGGCAGAAGCAAACAGGCCCCAGAGGCCGGATTCGGGAGAGAACTCAAACATTGTTGTTATGGTTTAGGTTAGGCCGAAGCGGCGGGACAAACGAACTGCTCGCAATCAGAGCATGTGTTGGCTAAAGAGTTCAATGCCGGGAAACTGTCGTTGAAAACAAAAAACCGTTTATTGGCGGGTCTTTCCAAGGCATTTTGCTCGAAAACACGCGTCAATACATGACTTTTCCGGCAAATTTAGTTTCTTTATCAAACCTATCGTACCCCTTGGGTTATCTAGGCGGGTTGATTGGCAAGTCGCATTTGCATTCACTCTGGCTCTGAGTACTGCAGGCGTGGCGGATCCATATTTTCTGTATAGTTGTTGGTTATCTTTCAGCGTATCCAAGGTACTTAGCTGACTGAACTTACTTCGGGAGGTAGGGAATGCGTGGGCTTCATTCTTGTCTATTGCGTGCTTGTGTGGCGAGCGTCGGTGTAATCGTTTCTCTAGGTGGCTGTGGTAACGGTGGGGGCGGCAGCAACCTCGCGATTACGCCCTCGATTACTGCACCGGGTGCGCCGACGATTGGTATCGCAACACCTGCGGATTCGAGCGCGAGTATTGCCTTCACGCCACCCGCGTCAACCGGCGGTTCGGCCATCACGAGTTACACCGCGACTTGCACCGGGGGCGGGGCAACACGGACTGCCACTGGGGCGACGAGCCCAATCGAAGTCGCAGGTCTCACCAACGGTACTGCCTACACGTGCTCGGTGACAGCGACCAACGCCGCAGGGGTCGGTGCCGCGTCGGCCAGCGTATCGGTGACACCAGCGAACTCCGTTCCTGTCAGCGGGTCGACTGCCGGTGTTCTGTGCACCTACAGCACGAACCAGCTAAACGATAGCCCCTCGGTGCGGGCAACCAGTACATCGAGCTGGACATGCAGCAGCACTTCGCGAATGCTGGTGGGGAACGGGATTCCAGACCACGCCGTGGGTACGTTTCCGAACCCGAACAATCCCAATACGATTTCCGCACAGCCTGTCGCCGCAACGTACACATTAACACCTGCCATCGCGAACGCGAACGGTAGCAACGCTGTTATCGTCGGCCATGCGCTCAACGGCGTGAAGTTTGAGCCTGGTACTGCGGGCAGCTGCGATAACACCGGCAGGAATTGCACACTGGTTGGCAGCGTCGGCACGTGGCAAATCGAAGCGTTAACGCAGACAACTTTCAGATTTGGTACCGATGTGAATAACGCCCACGTACAGCCCACGGGCGAATACCACTACCATGGTATGCCGGAGAACTTCATTACCAAGCTCGGTAAGGGAACTGGGATGGCGCTAGTGGGCTGGGCGGCGGATGGATTTCCTGTATATGCACGTTATGGGTATGTTCGGCCGAACGATGCCACCTCGGGTACCAAAGCGCTTGCGGGCAGCTATCGAACCAAGGCGACGCCGGATGCAAACCGGCCGGCGACCACTTTGTATGCAATGGGAACTTTCATTCAAGATTGGGAATACGTAGCGGGGCTCGGTGACCTTGACCACTGCAATGGTCGGACCGGGGTGACACCGGAATTTCCCCAAGGTATTTATCATTACGTGATTACCGATACATATCCGTTCATCCAGCGATGCTTGAAGGGCACCTCGCCGGGTGGTGGCGGGGGGCGGCCCTAACCGAGGCCGCCGTAGAAGGAAGGGTGTGCTCTACCGCTTGAGGTCTGTTCTTGCCAGCGCCGCGACCACGCTCGTGGTGCTCGGCGCACCCGAATCGAGTGCGCACTTGATGCCTGCGCAAACAGGCACGATCAATATCGCTGGGGATGGCGGCTTCGTGGTGTTGTCAGTTCCGGCGTCGGCGTTTGCGGCCGTTGACGACGATGGTGATGGCAAGCTGAGTGTGCGCGAGATGAAAACGCATCACGCCGACATTGAACGGCAAGTGCTGGCGGGGCTGCAGTTACGCGATACCAGTGGACTGCGACCGCTGCAGGGTGTAATGCTCAACCTCTCGCCACCGGATGATGACCCGACAGGCGCAGCGCTACAGCTGGTTGTGCTCGGTCGTTTTCTGTTGGCGACGCCGAATGAACCGATGCGATTGCAGATTTCCCTTTTTGGAAAGCATGTGGGCGAGCGCGTTTATCACGTTACCGCCTCTCGCGGCCATGCGTCGCAACTTGTGGTCTTTACGCCAGAACGAACACAGCGCCCACTATTTGCCGAAGCTTGGATGGTGTTTATTGACTATGTCGTGCTTGGCGCTGAGCATGTTTTCGCGGGGTTTGATCACCTGCTTTTTCTGCTGGTGGTGTTGGCTGCCGGCTGGAACTGGCGGCACGTGCTGGTGGCGCTAACATGCTTTACCCTCGGCCACTGCGTGACACTGGCGATTAGTGTCTGGGGCGGCGTACGGATACCGCCATCCGTTGTGGAGCCGGCCATTGCTGCAACAATCGTTGGCATGGCGCTCTATGACTTACAACGCAGGAGGCGTAATCAGACGGTGCAGTCGTCGGTTCATATTCGCATGGCGCTGGTGTTTGGCTGCGCCCTCATTCATGGGCTGGGGCTCGGCAGCACATTGCTGGAGTTCGGGCTCGATGGCGCTCATCGCGTCATTAGCCTAGCGGGCTTTAACGTCGGTATTGAGTTAGGCCAAGTTGCCGTCGCCTTGATCGTTGGTGTGTTGATGCTAGGGGTGATGAAGTTACGTGGAGCGCGCGGTGTGCAAGTCATCACGCTGACAGGAAGCTACTTGGGAATAGGGGTTGGTACGACTTGGTTCGTCCAGCGTGTGCTCGAGAGTATCTGAAGCGCGCTTACTCGCCGTCGCGTAAATGCTAGGCAAGTTTGTCGGATTGTGTTTGATTGCGTTGCGGAGCAGCGGACAGATCGCCTTCCACATGCCGCTTTGGGCGCTCTGTAGGGGCGGATGAGCGGAATAGCGGGTTACGGGATTGGTCAATTCGCAGCGCCAAACGATTAGGGTTGGTTGGCTGCGATGACGTCACTGTGCCTGACATTCCGTGGGAAACAATGCTTCATTTAATGCAGACATCACAGTCGTCAAGTTTCCTAGTAGGGCGGATGCGAGGGAAGATTCGATAGCCGAATTCCAATATCCACGGCAGCGGTGGGATGGAGAGTAAACGACCGAGCAGACGAAACCTCGGTAGTTGACGCCACAGCGCAAGGAACCCCGCGGCACCGTCGAAGATGCCGTCCGCTGTTTGGACATGAAAGCGCGCCATCGCCGCTTGCCGTGAAATGCCGGGCGGCAGCACGTTATCGGGACAGGTGGAGAGGTCAACCCAGCTGACTTGGTCGGCACCGGGTTGGCGTCGATAAAAGCCAATCTCGCGCGAGCAAATCGGGCAGCCGCCGTCGAAATACACGCTCGCCGCCGGTGATATGGAGACTACGTGAGGTATTGGCACCGGAGCCGGAAGTGGTTTTGTTGTCATCTGTGACATTTTGGCGTCTGGCGTCGTCTCACACAAGCTAAATTTACCGCGCCAACAAGCCCGGGTGCACTACCGCCGCGAATATAATTTCGGCTATGAACTTTCTCTTCCAATTGTCGGGCTCGATTGCCTGCTACAAAGCATGCACTGTTGTTTCGCAGTTGGTGCAGGCAGGGCATGCGGTGCAATGTGTCGCCAGCAGTGCGGCGACAAAATTTATCGGCGCGGCGACGCTGGAAGGGCTTTCGCAACGCGACCTTCTTACAGATACGTTTCAGCCCGGACGTTGGATGGAACACATCGAGCTGAATCGCTGGGCGGAGCGATCCGTCATTTGTCCGGCGACGGCAAACCGGCTGAACAAAATGGCGGCTGGTATTGCGGATGATTTGATCGGCAACCTGTGGCTGACACATGACTTCGCCAAGCCGTTGTTTGTGGTGCCCGCCATGAATACCAAGATGTGGCAGCACCCGATCACCCAAGCGTCAGTCACAAAGTTGCAAGACATGGGTGTGCGTTTGCTGAGCCCCGCCTCCGGCAATCTTGCCTGCGGTGATGTCGGTGACGGCAGATTGATGGAGCCCGAGGATATTCTGAAAGCCATCCTGGCGTGAATGGTCTAAAGGTTTTGATTACGAGTGGCGGGACCCGCGAGCCCATTGATGGTGTGCGTGTCATCACCAACAGCAGTACTGGTGGTACGGGTGCATTGATTGCAGATGTGTTTGCCAAGCGTGGTACTGATGTGTTTCTGGTGCGCGCCGAGGGAGCGGTGAAACCCGTCGAGCCGAGTATCAAGCAGCAAACGTTTTGTACTGCCACGGATCTGGACGTGATTTGCCAGCAGATACTTTCGAGTCGAGATATCGACTTGATCATCCACGCGGCTGCGGTAAGCGATTTTGTCGTCGAGAGTGTTGAGATTGATGGCGTGTCACATGCGGCGCCAATTACCGCAAAGCTTCCGTCCTCTACCGAATTGTCGATCCGCCTGCGCCCGGGGAAGAAGATACTTCCCCACTTAAAGAGTTACAGCCGTCACCGCTCGGTGCGTTTGGTTGGCTTTAAGCTGACGGATGGGGCGACGCAGGCGGACGCGCAGCGGGCGATACAAAGTGTTTTCGCCTCAGGAGCGGATTGGGTTGTACACAACGATCTTCGCACCATTGACACACACCGAGCGAGTGTTTGGTCTGCCAAGGGCGAGGTGGTGGAGTGCGCCAGCCTGGACCATCTGGCGCGGCACTTGTTGCTTCTTGGCGTTGGTGCTGGCGCGGCGGGCTAGCGGTCAACACGCGTTTCCCGAATACGATGGACAAACAACTTCACGATGTCATCAAGTCGATCGCAGCCGCCGTGCCGACGCACGACGGCGCACCGCTGGTCGTCGGTTTGGCAGGAAGTGTTGCGGCCGGCAAGAGCACGTTAGCGGCAAAACTTGCTGAAGGCTGGCGGGGTTTGGGCCGACGGGTGGAGGTTGTCTCCACTGACGGGTTTCTACATCCAAACAAGATCCTCCAAGAGCGTGGGCTCGTGTTGCGCAAAGGCTTCCCAGAGAGTTACGATCATCACGCATTTAGTGCGTTTCTGGACGCAGTTCGCGGGGGTGGCAAGGGCGGCGGGAAAGATGGCGGCAGGGTCGTTGTGCCGACTTACTCCCATCAAACCTACGATGTTTCGTCTGATGCGGGGCGCGA
>JBEILF010000176.1:0-5553 GCA_040379385.1 Burkholderiales bacterium
TGGTCGTTAATCTAACCCCGTCCCCGCGAAGGCGGGGACCCAAGTTAACCTGCCCGCGAAGGCGGGGACCCAAGTTAACCTGCCCGCGACGGCGGGGACCCAAGTTGACCCACCCCGGCAGGCGGGGACCAAAGCTATGCGGTGAAATCCAAATACAAATCCTTCCATTCTGGGTTGGTAGATTGAATCAAATTCACCTTCCAATCGCGATTCCACTTCTTAATCTGTCGTTCGCGGGTTCTTCCCGCAATGACACTTTCGTGCAATTCAAACCAAACCAACTTATCGACCTGGTGGTTTTGGGTAAATCCAGCAACGACTTTCGTTTTGTGTTCCCAGACCCGTTTAAGCAAATCATTTGCGTAACCCACATACAGCGTTGCGTACCGATCACTTGCCATGATGTAAACCGCGCGTGGCATGTTTTCTTCGCGACTCAAGCGCAGCTTAGCAATCGCGTAGATGGCCAATCAGCATCATTCCATCCAATCGGGATCAGGCAATTCGCCAAACACCCTGCGTAATCCGCCGCCCCAGCGCTGCCGAACCATCGAAAAATACGGGTCGCCCTCGCGAATGCGCTGCTGCACACCCACCCGCAATGAATCCCGCGGATACCACAACATGTCGATCGGCAGCCCCACTGAGATGTTCGATTTAATGGTTGAGTCAAACGAGATCAACACACACTTTGCCGCTTCTTTTTGCGGGGTTGATGTTGTCAGCACACGATCAAGAATGGGTTTGCCATATTTGGCTTCGCCTAACTGGAAGTAGGGTGTTTCATCGGAGGCTTCGATGAAATTACCCTGCGGATAAACGTGGAACAGGCGCTGATTTTCGCCGCGAATCTGCCCGCCGACGATGAGGTTCGACGATGAGTCGATGCCACTTGCGCTCAGAGAAGGGCCATCCCGCCTGACCATTTCGCGTAATGCCTCACCGACCAGCGTGGCCACATCAAACATCGAAGGTACATTCCAGATCGTGGGTCTATCGTCTTTCGGCAATACATGAATGTGTCGATCCAGAATGTTGGTGACGCCCTGTGTCATGCCAAGATTGCCCGACGACAGCACGACGATAACGCGGTCATCCGGGCGCTCGTAAACACGCGTTTTACAGAAAGTGGCAATCTGATCGACTCCTGCGTTGGTGCGCGAATCAGAGGCAAAGATCATCCCAGAATCGAGACGAAGGGCGACGCAATAAGTCATGTTCTCCTCAAATTTTCATCCATGAAACGCGAATCAGGCGGTCGCCAAGGTTGGCTGACTCTGGGCGGAGGCTGGCGGCAAGGTCGGCGAAAAGAAGGCGGTATTGATTTCGTTGCTCAGGCGACCGGTGTTGGCAAGAAAATCCGTGAGGTACTCGTGCAGACCGCGCGCAAAGATATCCTGTACCCGTCCGAACTGTAGTGATGCGTATATCTCACCAGCCAGGCGCGTCGCCTCGTGTGAAGAGGCGTTCTGCACAGCGCGCAGAATCTCGTAGACATCGTGCATACAGAAGTGCAGTGAGCGTGGAATATCGACTCGCAGAATCAGTAGCTCGGCAATCCGTAGCGGTGTGATAACGTCGCGATAGACTTTTCGATAGGACTCAAAGGCCGATACTGAACGCAACACCGCCGACCATTGATAGTAATCCACCGCGCCACCAACATCATCCACCGACGGCAGCAAGATGTGGTACTTCGCGTCAATAATGCGCGCGGTGTTGTCGGCCCTTTCCACATACGTACCCAGACGGTGGAACTGGAAGGCATCATCGCGGCGAATTGTGCCAAAGGTCACGCCGCGGAACAAATGCGAACGCTCCTTCACCCATTCAAAAAATGCCGATACACCCCTTGCATACAGGCGATCCTCATCCATATTCTGCATCTCGATCCAAGTGCTGTTCAGCACTTCCCACATCTCGGAGGTAATTGTGCCGCGCACGGCGCGGGCGTTTTCACGCGCTTGTTTGGCGCAGTTGTAAATCGAGGTGGGGTTTTCCGGGTCAAGCGCCATAAAGTGCAGCACTTCTTTGGCGCAGACAAGGCTGTGGCGGCCACTGAACGGGAATAGGGTGCCGGTGATGTTCAACGGCGCGAACCATTCTTGATCCTGCAAATTCGGATCTTTTGTCAGTAACGACATCCGATACGCCACATCCAAAATACGCGCGTGATTTTCGGCACGCTCAACATAGCGTGCCATCCAGTAGAGCATTGCAGCGGTTCTGCTTAACACGGTGCGTTCTCCCAAATTGCTAATGACTCAGCAAACGAGTATCCGGCTTCTCCGCGAAACGCGAGCCCAGGCCAAATGATGGGTCGAGCTTCGTCGCGAGCGCCGGCGAGGCTAGGCGGGGAGCAGCGAAAAACCGGAATGTATATCGGAATACATGAGGATTTTGAGCTGCTCCCCAACACCGCATCGCCAAGCGCAGCAGAAGATCGGCCCATTATTAGTCCACCACCCATGTATCTTTAACGCCCCCACCTTGGGACGAATTGACCACCAGCGACCCTTCGCGAAGTGCAACCCTGGTCAAGCCGCCCGGCACAAAATTCACCGTCTTGCCTGACAGCACATACGGGCGCAAATCTATATGGCGCGGTGCCAAACCGTTGTCAACAAACGTCGGCACGGCTGACAGAGATAACGTCGGTTGCGCGATAAAACGCTCAGGCTGGTCAAGCACACGCTGTTTGTATTTTTCGCGTTCTTCCTTGGTCGATGTCGGGCCGACCAACATGCCGTAGCCACCCGAACCCTGCGCCTCTTTGATGACGAGGTCTTTCATATTCGCGATGACGTAATCCAGATCCTCTTTGTTTCCCAACATATAGGTATGCACGTTCTTCAAAATCGGCTCTTCGCCAAGATAAAAGCGAATCATCTCTGGCACATACGGGTAAATAGATTTATCGTCGGCGATGCCGGTGCCCACTGCATTGGCCAGCGCCACACGGCCAGCGCGATAGGCCTTCATCAGCCCCGGCACACCTAACATCGAGTCAGGCCGGAAGCAGAGCGGATCGATAAAGTCATCGTCAATTCGACGGTAAATCACATCGACTTTCTGCGGGCCTTGCGTGGTCTTCATGAAAACGGTGTTGTCTTGCACAAACAAATCAATACCCTCAACCAACTCGATGCCCATCTGCTGCGCCAGAAAGGCGTGTTCAAAATAGGCCGAGTTGAAATGTCCGGGGGTCATCAAGACAATGGTCGGATTGTCGACCCCGAGCGGCGCGGCGTTGCGCAGTGTCTCAAGCAATAGATCGGGGTAGTGATCCACCGGCCGAATACGCTGCTGCGCAAACAATTCGGGGAATAGGCGCATCATCATCTTGCGGTTTTCCAGCAAATACGAGACGCCCGACGGGGTGCGGAGATTGTCTTCCAGCACGTAATACTCGCCGTCGGCATCCTTTACCAAATCGATACCCGCCACGTGCGCGTAAATGCCGCCAGGAACGTCAATGCCGACCATCTCTTTGCGGAATTGTGAGTTCTCCAACACTTTGTCGGCTGGGATCTTGCCCGCTTTGAGGATTTCCATCTCGTGATACACGTCGTGCAAAAACGCGTTCAGCGCCGCGACACGTTGCTTGAGCCCACGCGAGACCATCTCCCATTTGTCGCCCGGAATCACGTGCGGCACGAGATCAAACGGAATGAGCCGCTCGGCACCGGTGGTCTCGCCGTAAACCGCGAAAGTGATGCCGACGCGATGAAACATCAAATCCGCCGCTTGGCGGTTTTGCGCGATTTTTTCCGGCGGGGTGTTTTTCAGCCAATCGGCAAACGCCGCGTAGTGTGGCCGGACGACACCTTCGGTATCGTACATTTCATTAAAAAACGGTTTGAGCGCCATGGATGTCTTTGTTGGCTTTAACTTGAATTTTTGCCCGAATTGATACACATGCCAAGCAACCCGCGTGCCGAAACAGTCGTGAAGAGTTTTGCAGAAATCGTGCTGACACCATGCTACCGTAAAATGACGGACATCCGAATTCCTGTCCTTAAGTGGTTCACTGGCAATGTCTGACGTTCTCCCTGCGGCTACCTCCGTCAATGACGTACTCGCGTCGGAGGTGGTAGCGCGAGCCAAACGCGCTTACGCTGAAGAGCATGCGGCACGGGTGGAAAAGGCGGTCGGGTTCATTGCGGCGTCAGCCAAAGTGGCCGAGCGCCTCAGTTTGGTGCAAAGAGCACTTGAGGTAGCCAGCCTGTTGCTTGAAATTGATGTCGATGAAGCTACCGTCGTGGCGGCGTTGTTAGCGCTCTCAATTGCCGAAAAAGATCGCGACTATGAGCTTTGGACGGGCGCTTTCGGCGATGAGGTGATCGGGCTGGTGCGGGGACTGGCACGGGCAGGGAAGATCGAAACCCTATCCGGCCGTGCCAACGACGCAGCCGCAACGGAATCGCTGCGCAAGATGTTGCTGGCAATGGCCGATGATGTCCGGGTGATTTTGATCAAACTCGCCGAACGCGCGGTCTATCTACGCGCCATTACCAAGGCTGACGAGGCGGTTCGGCGTGCTGCCGCCATCACCACGCGTGAATTATTCGCGCCGCTCGCCAACCGACTCGGCGTCTTCCAAATCAAATGGGAGCTCGAAGACTTGAGTTTTCGTTTCTTGGAGCCGGCGCTTTACAAACAAATTGCCGGCTACTTGGATGGCAAGCGCGGCGAACGTGAGGCCTACATCACAAGCGTGTTGGGTGAACTCAAAGCCGATATGACGAAGCTCGGGATCAACGCGCAGGTGGCGGGCCGACCAAAACACATTTGGTCGATTCACCGCAAGATGCAGGCGAAGAACATTCCGTTTGAGAAGCTCTATGACGTTCGCGCCGTGCGGGTGTTGGTCGACAGTGTGCCGGATTGTTACGCTGTGCTTGGCTACATCCACGACCGCTGGCAGCCGATTGCCGGCGAATTTGACGACTACATCGCCCTGCCAAAAGCCAACAACTACCAATCGCTTCACACCGCAGTAATCGGGCCTGACGGCAAGACGCTGGAAGTGCAAATCCGCACCCATGCGATGCACTTGGCATCTGAGCACGGTGTGGCGGCGCACTGGCGGTATAAGGAAAATACGAAGGAAGGCGGCAGAAACAAATCTAGCGCCGACAAAAAGTTCGAATCCAAAATCGCGTGGCTGCGCCAAGTATTGGAATGGAACCGCGAACTGGTCAGTGACTCGGGTTTTTCCGAAGCGGTCAAAGAAGGCTTATTCAACGACACCGTGTATGTGTTTACGCCGCAGGGCAGGGTAATTGACTTACCCGCCGGCTCCACGCCGGTGGACTTTGCCTATCACGTGCATACCGATCTCGGCCACCGCTGCCGGGGTGCCAAGATAGACGGCCATATTGTGCCGCTATCGACTAAGCTGCAAAACGCGCAGATGGTGGATATTCTTGCGGCCAAAGTTGGTGGGCCCTCGCGTGACTGGCTAAATCCGCAGCTTGGTTTCTTGCTGAGCCACCGCGCCCAATCAAAGGTACGGGCTTGGTTCCGGCAATAGTACTTCGAAGTCGATAA
>JBEILF010000177.1:0-5466 GCA_040379385.1 Burkholderiales bacterium
ACATAGATCCAGACTGGATTAAACAGGGGGGAGCCATCGGCATTACGTGGCGTCGATGCATCAACGACAGTGGCATTGTGCAGCGGGCTCAATCCCGCAGCGTTCGTTGGAGGGTCGGCGTGGGTGGTGAGCTGGCGCGAGTTGTTATAAGGCGGTGCCACATTGTCCACGGAAACCGCTGCGCCATACGCCGCCATGCCGATAGCAAGCCAATTGGGCACGATTCGCGACCCGTACGGCACTAGCGGATCCCGCAGGTGGCTAAATCCATACTGGCGTGCTGCGGCGGTCGTGTTCACGCGTGCGGAGATCCACGTCGCAGGTTGTTGCGTGCCATTTCGCCAATCGCCCGGCGACGAAAACTGCACGGCGCGATCCATCGTGTAGAGCTTTGCCATCATGCCCGCATGGCCGCCCCCTTGTGAATGGCCGGCCACGGTGATCTTTGCCCACGCCGGTTGTCCGGCGATCAGAAACTGACCCCAGCCCTCGTTGGGGTACTGTTGGTTCAGATAGGTGAGTAAAGAGACCAGCCGAGCAACGATCGCGTTGTTGGAATTGACGTCAACTTTGCTGCTGAGGTTTACCCCGGTGACCACCTCCTCGCGCGCCTTACCGTGGCAATCTAGGTCGGCATCATCATTGCAAAGTGAGCCAATTGCCTCCTCGTTCGGGTAAGTGAGCCCGATGGTGTGATATCCACGTGCGGCACCCGTGCGCAAAATCAAACGGTAGTTTTGCGCAACGGCACCGGTACCCGGCAAGAAGACAAACAATTTGTTCGTCCAGGCCACATTGTTGGCTGGGTTGATCGCGTAGTGCGCATCTGTGGCGAGATTGATTGCGGCGTCCGTTGTAACCGGCAGGACGGCACGTTCGGTGGACACAGGCGGAAGACCGTAGTAGGTATCGCCATTTCCGCCCGCTTCAAATACAGTGAATGCGATGGGTGCCGAGCCGGCATTGTCGATGATGGTGGGGGCGGTGAAACCGCTGGCATTATTCAGTAACCACAGTGTCAGTGTTCCATCGGCGCGACGCCAAACAACGTCTGCAACGCCGTTGGCGTCGAAGTCGCCGGCAGCATAAAACCTCCAGGTCGGATCTGAGGGAAGTAGATTGAGGTCACTTGTTGCCAATGCCAGAGATGTTGGCGTACACGACGCGTTGGGGTCGTCGGGGTTGCCGGTGAACTCAGGCAAGCTCAGGCCGGCACCGGTCATGGTCTTGATCATGACCTGTCCCGTGGTCGGGTTGCGCATCAGAATGTCGCCGCGCCTACTTCCCGAGAAATCGCCCACTTGAATTGCGCGAAAGTCGGCGGGAATACTGCCCGCTGAGAGATTCGCACAGGTGCGGTTCGGGGTGGCCATCAACACACGGATTTGATTGTCCGGGCTGATGTAAACCATGTCCGCTGAACCGTTGAGGTCAAAATCACCTGCACCCAACAACGTCCAATCGAGAGGTGCGCCACCACGTTTGCGCACGACTGGCGCTTGTGTACCGTTGTTAAACCAAATGTAGGAAACACCGGTGTCGCGCGCGTCCGGGGCAAGGTAGCGCCAAACGATATCGCCTGCGCCATCGCCATCGAGGTCGCCCGTGACCTGCACGTCCCACACTTGTTTAACTTGTCGCCAAAAACGTTCGGTGGATCGTTGGAAATCCGTCCAAATCCTGACATCGCCAAACTGGGTTTGGCTGGTGTCCAGAAAAACTAAGTCGGATTTGCCGTTGCCGTCAAAGTCGGTGGTGGCAACCAACCTGAACTTGGCACCCGGATCATCTTGGGCCGTGAATTGAAACTGGTTGTTGACCAAGCGGCCGACGCGTATTTGTGGCGTTGCCAGACTGGTGTTACGCAACACAATGTTCTGCCGGCCGTTGCCGTCAATGTCGATGACTCCCGGTTTGACGTTGCTGCTTTTTATGGTGGCGGTCTGTACCAGTGACAGATTCGCTTTTTGAATCGCCGCGCCGTTGGGCGGCACAGTGGTCAATGGCAACTCACTAAACGCACCGCCGGCGTTCACAATCGGCAGTGCAGCGATAGCATCCACCACCGCCATACTCTCCGGGGCCACTTGGCCGAATACGGTGAAGCCACCGTTTTGGCCATCAAGTGCTGCAGCGTTGTTGGCGAGATTGATAAACCATTGTGAGGTGGCGCTGTTGGGGTCGCCACCGAGTTTTGCCATGGCGATGGTGCCGCGTAGATTGGAGCGCGAGGCGCTGAATTCGTTTTGGATCGGTGGCCGCGCCGGGATGGTGGCAACCGAGGTGTTGCCCCCCACCCAGGTGTATCCACCGCCTTGAACGATAAAGCCGGGCACGCTGCGGTGAATCAACGAATCGGTGTAGGCACCGCTACGGACATAGGCCAGAAAGTTGGCGACGGTGATGGGAGCCGCCGTGTCGTAGAGGTTGATGTCGATGGCACCCTGTGTGGTCTGTAACCGAACCGTGGTGGCATTTGCGAGGGGAATCAGCAATGCCGCAAAGGCGGTGGCGATCAGGGCATACAGACCTTGTAATGCAGTGCGGCGGCGTTGTTCGTTTGACATCGGCATTCAGACTCTCCGGTATTGCCTGCCACAGGGTGTTTCGGCAAATTTGCAAGGCGTTTAGTTTACGGGTTGCGGGAGGTGCGATGAAAACCGGCTCGTGTAGAATTTGTCCGGACAACTTTATTCGATTGCGAAATATGCCCAACGCCTCTCCTGTAATCAGTACCCAAGTTGTGGTCGCCGCGTTCCCGGTTGGTATGGTCAAAGCCAGTGACATGACCGTTGTGCAAACTGCGCTGCCACCCCTCGCTGACGGGCAGGTGTTAATTGAAACCGAATACCTATCGCTTGATCCGGCGATTCGTTATTGGCTCAACCCGACCGATACCTATGTACCCGGTGCCAAACTCGGCGCGCCGGTGCGCTGTTTTGCAGCGGGGCGTATTAGCGAATCAAAACATCCTGACTTTCAAGTTGGAGACGTTGTCAGTGGCCTGCTTAATGCACAGTCACAGGTGATTTACGACGTGGTTGAAAGCGCCAAAATTGGCATGGCGCTTTCGCGCTGTGATCTTGCGTTGGGGCCGCTCTCACAACATCTTGGCGTGTTGGGTATGCCGGGGATGACGGCATATTTTGGTTTGCTGGAACGCGGCAAACCGGTCGCCGGCAACACGGTGTTTGTGTCCGCAGCCTCGGGAACGGTCGGCACCACGGTCGGGCAAATCGCCAAACTCAAAGGTTGTCGCGTGGTCGGCAGTGCCGGTGGTGCGGAGAAATGCCGCTGGCTGGTAGATGAGATGGGTTTTGACGCGGCCTTCGACTACAAATCTGAATCGGCAGCAGTGGCGTTGAAGCGTGTCGCGCCGAACGGGGTGGATGTTTATTTCGACAATGTCGGCGGCGACATGCTCGACGCTGTGCTGCTCAATCTTGCGCGCGGCGCACGGGTGGTATTGTGCGGAGCGCTGTCTCAGTACAACGAAGGTGGATACGCCGGTCCGCGCAATTACATGAAGCTCATCATGGCGCGGGCGATCATGAACGGCATCATCGTGTTTGATTTTTTTCCACATTGGCCGCGGGCGACTGCCGAAATTGCCGGTTGGATCAAAGCCGGCCACATACGCCCGACGGAACACATTGAAGTCGGTATTGAGAAGTTTCCGCAGGCGCTGGTTGCACTCTTTGCCGGCGCGCACAGCGGCAAGCAGTTGGTGCAGGTGCTGTCCAACCAACAGGCGCAAAGTTAAACGGCGGCGACGTGATTACACAAAAGTTCGGTAGTTTTGCCGGGGTAAAGCTGCATTACCGCGAGGTGAATCGCGCGGAAGGTGGCGAAGCAGGGATACCGCTGGTGTTGTTACATCCATCACCAAAGAGTTCGGCGATGTTCCTGCCACTGATGGCGCAATTCCCGCCTACCCAACACGTGATTGCGCTCGATACGCCGGGTTATGGCCTATCCGAACCGTTGGCAACACCGGCTGAATCAATCGCCGACTATCTGCCGACGCTGCACTCGTTTTTCCAGCAAGTCGCCGGATCGCGCATCAAGTTGTATGGTTCCGCTACCGGTGCGCAACTGGCACTTGGTTATGCCAACGCGTATGCAAACGACGTCGCGCATTTGTTGCTCGATAACGCAGCGCATTTTGAGGATGCCGAGCGGGACGCCATTCTCGCGAAGTATTTCATCGACATTAAGCCTGTTGCGGATGGTTCACATCTGACGAGGTTATGGCAGATGTGCCGTCAGTCGCTGCAATACTTTCCTTGGTACGAGACCAACGACGCTCACCGGTTTCGCGACACTGAGCCAACAACTGCCGAAATCCAGGCGTTGATGAACGAGTACATATTGGCCGGGCCGCGATATGCCGAAGCCTACAAAGCGGCGTTCAAGAACGAGCGCGTGGAGCACTATCAGTCCCTGCGTGTTCCCACAACACTGTTTCGCTGGCGGGGGTCTTTGCTGCTAAAAGAAATTGATCATTTGCTGACCTTTCCGCTGCCGCCGAATGTACGTGTGGTCGATGTCGCGCCGTCGATGGGTGACCGGTTCGCGGCCATTGTGGCGGCGGCAAGCGGCTAAGTATTTTTCGCCGAAAGTCTATTATTGACGGGCATTCTCAGGCTAAATGTGCTGAAAATGCCCGCCAATAGGCGACTTTCAAGACTGATTGAAGCCGCCCCTACAGCCCGCGAAATTGGGATTGATGGGCGCGAGACACTTCCAGCCTGTCGGTGAGACCCTTCAGCTTGATGCTCATCTTTTCGATCTCGTCCCGCACCACTGCGTCGATGCTCCGCACGTTCACCATTGTTCCGCGGTGAATACGCCAGAACATCTCGGGATCGAGCTCCGTTGCTAATTCCGACAGCGGCTTACGAATAAAGGCCTCGCTGTTCAGCGTCACGATTCGTGTGTATTTGCTGTCGGATTGGATGTAGACGATTTCCTCGACCATCACAAATCGTACTTGTTTACCGACGCTGGCTTGAATGAACTTGAGATACCGTGGATTTTTTCCGTCGGTTTGATTGAGCGATTGGGCGACGCGTTTGGTGGCTCCCAACGTTGAGGTTCGATCGGTAAGTCGCTGTTTGAGTCGCAGAATAGACTTGGCCATGCGCGCCACGCGAATCGGCTTCATCACGTAATCGATTGCGCCGTGATCAAACGCTTGTATGGCGTGATCGTCGAAGGCGGTGACAAACACGACCAGAGTATTGGTCGAGATTTGTTCGGCAGCTTCTAGCCCGGTCATGCGCGGCATCTTGATATCGAGAAAGGCGACGTCCGGAGCGCGTTGTTCGATTTCGTTGAGCGCTGAAACACCGTCCGCACATTCGGCGACGATGTCGAGTTCTGGCCACAACTCGGCGAGTGCATCGCGGAGTTCATCGCGCAGCAATGGTTCATCGTCAGCAAGTACGGCGGTGGTCATTGTTC
>JBEILF010000178.1:0-5412 GCA_040379385.1 Burkholderiales bacterium
CAACGTGGGTAAGCGGACTGATATCAAATCCATCCTCATCATCGGTTCCGGGCCGATTGTCATCGGCCAGGCCTGCGAGTTCGACTACTCCGGCGCGCAGGCTTGCAAAGCGCTGCGCGACGAGGGCTACAAGGTCATCCTGATCAACTCCAATCCCGCTACGATCATGACCGACCCTCACATGGCCGATGTAACCTACATCGAGCCGATTACTTGGCGGATGGTAGAAAAGATTATTGAAAAGGAGCGTCCAGACGCATTGTTACCAACGATGGGCGGCCAAACGGCTTTGAACTGTGCGCTGGATCTTGCCAAACAAGGTGTGCTTGAGAAGTACAGCGTCGAGATGATCGGCGCAACCAAAGAGGCGATCGACAAGGCCGAGGATCGTGAGAAGTTCAAAAAGGCGATGACCAGGATTGGTCTGCAGTCCGCACGTTCTGCGATTGCGCACTCGATGGAAGAGGCGCTGCAGGTGCAGGCTGCGATTGGTTTCCCCGCCATCATTCGCCCGAGTTTCACCATGGGTGGATCGGGTGGTGGTATTGCTTACAACCGAGATGAATTCGTTGAGATTTGTGAGCGCGGCCTTGAAGCCTCGCCGACCCGTGAACTGCTAATCGAGGAATCGTTGCTCGGCTGGAAGGAGTTCGAGATGGAGGTTGTCCGCGACAAAGCGGACAACTGCATCATTATTTGCTCTATCGAGAACTTGGACCCAATGGGTGTACACACCGGCGATTCAATTACGGTCGCACCGGCGCAAACGCTGACGGATAAAGAGTATCAAATCATGCGCAACGCATCGATTGCTTGTTTGCGCGAGATTGGTGTTGAAACTGGCGGTTCAAATGTGCAGTTCGCGGTGAATCCAAAAGATGGCCGGATGGTTGTCATCGAAATGAATCCACGTGTGTCGAGATCTTCTGCTCTGGCGTCTAAGGCGACCGGATTCCCGATTGCCAAGATCGCGGCCAAGCTTTCGGTGGGTTACACCTTGGACGAGTTGCGCAATGACATTACCGGCGGCGCGACACCGGCCTCTTTTGAGCCGTCGATTGATTATGTTGTCACCAAGGTGCCTCGATTCGCGTTTGAAAAATTTCCGCAGGCTGATGATCGCTTGACTACACAGATGAAGAGTGTGGGTGAGGTGATGGCGATCGGTCGGAGTTTCCAAGAGAGTTTGCAGAAGGCGTTGCGGGGGCTTGAGGTTGGGGTGGATGGTTTTAACTTGAAGACGGTTGACCCTGAGAAAATTGGTGACGAACTTGCCTACCCGCGCGGTGAGCGGCTATGGTATGTCGCTGATGCATTTGGTATCGGCATGAGCCTGGAAGAAATTCACGGCTACACCAAGATAGACCCTTGGTTCTTGGTGCAAATCCAAGATCTCGTCAATCTTGAGCTGGAGGTTGAGAAGAAGACCTTGGCGGAGATCACGCCCGACTATCTGCGCATGCTGAAACGCAAAGGGTTCTCAGACCGCCGTCTGGCGTACTTGTTGAAGGTGAGCGACACGGATATCCGCCACCTTCGCCACTCGCACAAGATTCGTCCGGTATACAAGCGGGTAGATACTTGTGCGGCCGAGTTTGCGACTGCCACCGCGTACCTTTATTCCAGCTACGATGAAGAGTGTGAGGCTAAGCCGACCAACGCAAAGAAGATCATGATCCTCGGTGGTGGGCCCAACCGCATCGGCCAAGGAATTGAGTTCGATTATTGCTGCGTCCATGCCGCGCTAGCACTGCGCGAAGATGGATTTGAAACTATCATGGTCAATTGCAATCCCGAGACGGTTTCAACGGATTACGATACCTCTGATCGGCTCTACTTTGAACCACTGACGCTTGAAGACGTACTGGAAATTGTTGATGTCGAAAAACCGTTTGGGGTAATTGTGCAATTCGGTGGCCAGACCCCGTTGAAACTCGCCCGTGCACTCGAAGCTAACGGTGTGCCAATTATTGGTACATCGCCCGACATGATTGATATGGCTGAAGATCGTGAGCGCTTCCAGCAAATGATTCACCAGCTCGGTTTGTTGCAACCGCCAAACCGGACGGCAAGAACCAACCAAGAAGCCATCGAGAAAGCGCGCGAGATAGGTTACCCGCTGGTGGTGCGTCCGTCGTATGTGTTGGGCGGCCGCGCGATGGAAATCATTCATGTCGAGTCGGACCTCGAACGGTACATGCGCGAAGCCGTAAAGGTATCCAACGATTCACCCGTGTTGCTTGATCGCTTTCTGAACGACGCCATCGAGGTCGATGTTGATGCCGTGTCTGACGGCACCGACGTGGTGATCGGCGGGATCATGGAGCATATTGAACAGGCGGGAGTGCACTCTGGAGATTCGGCTTGTTCCCTGCCGCCATTTTCACTCTCAACCTCATTACAAGATGTGCTGCGCGAACAGACGGTTGCGATGGCGAAGGCGCTCAATGTGGTGGGCTTAATGAATGTGCAGTTCGCCATCAAAAAAGAAAACGGCAAAGACGTCGTGTATGTGCTTGAAGTAAATCCGCGTGCGTCGCGCACCGTGCCTTATGTGTCTAAAGCCATCGCTGCGCCGTTGGCCAAGATCGCCGCGCGTGCGATGGCCGGCAAATCGTTAGTGACGCAAGGCTTCACCAAAGAAGTCACGCCGCCATATTTTTCGGTGAAGGAAGCTGTGTTCCCGTTCATCAAATTTCCCGGCGTTGATGTGATTCTTGGACCTGAGATGAAGTCTACCGGTGAGGTCATGGGAGTTGGCATGACCTTCGCGGAAGCGTTTGTGAAATCACAGCTGGCAGCGGGCGTCAAACTTCCAGTGACAGGCCCGAACGCGGGTAAGGCATTTATCTCTGTTCGAAATGCCGATAAACCGAAGATTGAGGAGACCGCACGGGTATTGATTGACCTTGGCTTTTCACTGGTTGCGACAAAAGGTACCGCTGCCCACTTGGCAAAGGTTGGCATTCCCGCCGAGCCCGTCAACAAGGTGTTGGAAGGCCGACCGCACGTTGTCGATATGGTGAAAAATCGCGATATCACGCTGATCATCAACACCGTTGAAGAGGATAAGCGGTCAATCCGGGATTCGTGGTCGATTCGCAATGCCGCACTACAAGGCCGGATCACGTACTACACTACGATTGCGGGTGCGAAGGCAGCTTGTGTCGGTATGCAACACTTATCGGGACTTTCCGTTTACTCGCTACAAGCGCTTCATCGACAAATCGCAGCCTAGCTGGCAAGCCGAGTCGATATGGCGCATCAGCCAAGTTCCCGCTTCCCGCTGTGCCGTCAGGCATCAACTTTTTTTTCAGGAATTAGCCATGAGTAGTCTCGCCAAGGTCCCCCTTACCGTCGCCGGTGCAGAAGCATTACGAGATGAACTTCATCGTTTGAAAACCATCGAGCGGCCGAGTGTCGTGATTGCGATTTCGGAAGCACGTGCCCAAGGTGATTTGTCGGAGAACGCTGAGTACGATGCAGCCAAGGAAAGGCAGGCATTCGTCGAAGGGCGAATCCTTGAGCTGGAGTCCAAGTTATCCAGCGCACAAGTAATCGACCCGAAATCGTTGGAAGACGACGGGCGGGTTGTGTTTGGCGTGACGGTAGATCTCGAAGCAGTAGAAACCGGCGAAAAAGTCAGCTACCAGATCGTTGGCGAGGATGAAGCAGATATCAAGCAACGCAAGGTGTCTTTTTCGTCGCCAATCGCAAGGGCAATGATTGGTAAGTCCGCTGGCGATACGGTTGAGGTTCGCGCGCCCGGTGGCGCTGTCGAGTATGAAATCGTAGAAGTGCATTACATCTAAAGGTCGTTTGCTGGCGGGGCGTTCTAAGCATTTTGGTAGATTCGCGCTCAACATGTCGGTGCGGCTGTCATTTCAGATCGCAGCTGAGCGGGCGACTTCCAGCCAAGACGTTTGCGGACCCGAGCGTTAAGTCGTGCCGCAATCCAACCGAGTTTGGCCTGCGTCACACCCCTGAGGCTGCCGCCCTTTGGAATGTACTGGCGGATTAACTTGTTGATGTGCTCGACCTGACTTATTTTGGGTAGGATTTGCTCGGCTCGCAGACCTATACTCGATTCGGCAGAAGTGCGGGCAGTTTCCCGAATTCATACCTCTGATCAATGGTCACGCTCAGTAGTGGTATGCCCGATTGATCCGATTGCCAGTCGGCAAACAAGCGAGCAACTTCTACGGCTGTCCGGTTGCGGGCGAGGCCCAGCCGGACGAATCGACTGGGGCGATCAATGAGGACAATCACCTTATCTGGCTCCTCGGCTCTACCCAAGATACTGTCACTCTCTTGGTGCCTATCGTGTCACGGGTTAGGAGAGCCTTGGGCGCTTGTGAATCAATTGAGCCTCTCCCGCCAAGTACATTTTCTTACTACCGTTTCGCGTCTTGTGCAGGCTGTCGTGTCGCAGATGCTTCGCAGGCTCTTCTGACCGGTACGGTATTGGTAGCGATACGGTACTTTGGCGCACTTTTAGCGCCAACCGTTGGACAATCTGCTCAGGTGCATCTTGCTTCTATATCCCATGGCCGACTAGTTCCCACACGCCAAGTTTGGCCGTTGTGAACAGCGACTCAAAACAGATAGATTTTCACTTGCCAACGATTGAATTATTGACACACTTCTCTTTGCTGCGTTGCTGCTGGTTTTGTGCGGCGGACGCGTAGTATAGGGCGGACCGAAGTCTCGACTGGAGCAACGTCTCCGCCGTGCGGCGCTCAATCCGGACTACCCCCTTTCCCGCTCCACGCGTGGCTTAAATCGCCTGCGTTGCCTTGCTCGACAATCTCTCGGTGCAGTACGGTGGCCGGTATTCACTGCGGGTGGGTTGCGGCTTACCCGCAGTGACAGCATGCGGGGACTACAGATGTTTGTTTGCCGACTAAGCTGATAAGTTCGAGACGCACTGTGGGGTTGCACAAAACTGAATCGCAACTCGACGTCGTGGCGTAACTGCCCAGCGGGAAGTCGATAAACACGGTCGGGCATTGAGCGGGCTCTTGGTAATGGTGTAGTGGATGCCGTTCAATAGCCAGACAAGCGCCTTAGTCTGAATACTTCATGGGGCGCCAGTTGCTTAGCGGGAGGTTGCCTCTGGGCGATTGGCAAACCAATTTGGCTCGTTGCTGTTTTGCTGTGGATGCGGGCTGCAGGTTCGCTCGCGGGCGATTGGACGGCAATTTTCCGCCTTCATGCCGAAGCATAGCCCGCTATGCTGTGGTCGGTCAGGCAAAAACCGCTCGCCTGTTCACCTACTCGCCCGCCGTCGACCGCGACGCCATGAAATATTCAGGCTAGAAGCGCAGCATCAAGCCAAGCGATGCCGAGTCCACTTTCGTGTTGTCGAGCCGCTTCCACTCAAGCGTACCTTCGACGCTTGGCGTAAAGGCA
>JBEILF010000179.1:0-5408 GCA_040379385.1 Burkholderiales bacterium
GGCTGAAACCCGTGCGCAGAAAGACGTCATCGGCGTTGCACCCTTTGTAAACGGCCAGGGACTGCTGTCCATCGGGCAGAGTGTTCGCGGCGTCGGCGTGCGCGGTATTGATCCGGAACTTGAGGCGACCGTGTCTGACATCGGTATCAAAATGCGTATTGGAAAAACGACAGACCTACGACCGGGAGAGTACGGCATCGTGCTGGGTTCCTATCTGGCGCGGGCGCTGATGGTCAATATTGGCGATCGTATCCAGCTCCTCACCCCGCAGGGAACGATGACACCGGTCGGTATGCAGCCGCGTCTACGCAGCTTTACCGTGGTCGGCGTATTTTCGTCCGGCAACTATGACTTCGATATGAATCTTGCGCTGATTCATCTGCGCGATGCGCAAGTGCTGTTTCGTCTGGGGGACAACGTCACCGGCTTGCGAGTGAAAGTCGCGGATTTGAACGAAGCCAGGTCGATTGCGCGTCGCTTGCAGGACGCCCTCAAGTTCGATGGCGTGGTGCAGGATTGGACAGTGGAGAACGCGACTTATTTCCGCGCGGTGGAGATTGAAAAACGTATGATGTTTATCATCCTCACGCTCATCATTGCCGTGGCGGCGTTTAATCTGGTCTCAACACTCGTCATGGTGGTGCGTGATAAACATCCAGACATCGCCATCCTGCGCACGCTCGGTGCGTCGCCCGGCATGATCATGCAGGTATTCCTGGTGCAAGGTGCGTTAGTCGGCGCGATTGGAACGGTGTTTGGGGTGGTGGGTGGCGTGTTATTGGCCGTTAATGTGGGTGCGGTGGTTTCCACAATCGAATCCGCGTTCGGCTTTCGTGTATTGTCGCCGGAGATCTATTTTTTGAGCTCGCTGCCGAGTGATTTGCGCTGGGCGGATGTGTGGCTCACCGCCGTGATTGCGCTGGCGCTGGCCTTAGTGGCCACACTTTATCCGAGCTGGAGCGCATCGAAGGTCAATCCGGTCGATGCATTGAGGTACGACTGATGACACATGCGATGACCGCCGTTTTGCATTGTCGTGACTTGACCAAATCCTTCGACCAAGGTGAACAACGGGTAGAGGTGCTTCGGGGCATTTCGCTGGAAATTCAAAAGGGTGAAACCGTCGCCATTGTTGGTGCCTCTGGTTCCGGCAAGTCCACCTTGCTGCATATCCTTGGCGGTCTCGATGCACCGACGTCAGGTGAGGTTTCGCTGCTCGGCCAACGAATGGACTCACTGTCTGCTATCGCGCAGGGCGCATTACGCAATGAGGCGCTCGGGTTTGTCTATCAGTTCCATCATCTGCTCGGCGAGTTTACTGCGCTGGAGAACGTGGCGATGCCGCTGTGGATTGGTACGCAACTGGGCAAACGATCATTGAGCGTGCAGCAAATACATCGTGAAGCTGCCGATATGCTTGCTGAAGTGGGGCTCTCCCACCGCCTTTCGCATAAACCAGGCGAGTTATCGGGCGGTGAGCGCCAACGTGTTGCCGTAGCGCGGGCGCTGGTAACCCGACCGGCGTGCGTGCTGGCCGATGAGCCAACTGGGAATCTGGATCGTGCCACGGCCGACGGCGTGTTTGATTTGATCTTGCGGCTCAACGCCAAAATCGGCACCGCATTGGTGATGGTGACGCATGACCCATCGCTCGCGGCAAAGATGCAGCGGACGCTGACGATTTCCGACGGCGTGATTCAATAGTTGAGAAAGTCCTTCATTGACGACAATCTTCAAGCGTTTATGGCTGAAGATGTCCGCCAATAAAGGAGTTTATTCTTGCGTTCGACGGTTTGATGGTTAACCTGAATATTTCATGGTCGACCGTTGCTTAACATCGCTCGCCCACTCGCCCGCTTTCGAACGCGCCCCCATGAAATGTTCAGGCTAAGGGAACTGACTCGCGTCGATGGTCTTACCCAACGCTACAGGTAATTTCGTAGTTTACTTTTTTGTAACATTAGTTAATACTACATTTAACAATTTATACGCTCAGCAGCTTAACGTGTTGCCCAGACAAGCCATTCAATCTAAATGACTATTCCAGCGACCACAACTGCCTCCGCGTACTTTGAGCCCACTTGTGGCAACGTTCGCCGACTTGCAGGTTCGCATTGGTCGGCCAGAGTCTCTGCCCGGCGTGTGCCTGCTCAAGGCTACAACTTGTGCAAGAGTGCTGACGGACGCGAAATGCCAACTTCGCCAGCTTGTACTGCCTCACGGCGAGCCTGCCATGAAAGTGTTGCTTCTGCGAAAACCTTACCGCATCTACTTTACAAAATTGAAGGAGTTTGGAACGTAGATGTCGTCTGCACGACAATATTCGGCGAAAGGTGAGGAGGGCTGGGATGACCCAGAATTTATGGAGTGGGTTAGTTTTTTTTGATTTGAAGGACTCGACTAAGCAGGAGCAGTCGTTGTTGAAGGTTAAAAGAGAACTGTTCGACAGGGATGGTGCATTAAGACCGCTGACACCGAACCAAGGGAAAGAGACATAGATTGTTCGCGAAAATCAAAGGTCGAGAACCCAAAAGTCATCTCAGACAACGATAGTCCCGTCTAAACAACTAACAGTTGTTGCAGGTCGGGCGGAGTTCACCAGTGAAATGGCGGCTGGAGTACCTGTCGCCAACCACCCACAACAAAATCCAAGCGCCAACATCTTGCCCGTTCTAATGAAAAAACTTCCCGCTTCATTGTTCCGGCCTGCGTTGCTCGCCGTTCTCTTCCTCGGCTCGACTTACGCGGCCGAACCCAACCCGGCTGAGAAGCCCAAAGCACCGCCCGCAAAACAGGAACGGATCGAAGTGCAAAGCACCGCGCAGCCGGACCGTTTGAGTAGCACAGACTCTCGCCAAATCGTCACGCGTCAAGACCTGCTGAAGTTCGGTGACGCCACTGTGGCCGGTGCGCTGGCGCGGGTGTTGGGTGTCACGCTGGCGACGGTGCCGGGCCAGAGCGCGGAGGTGCGTGTGCGGGGCTTGGGTGCGGGTTACACACAAATCACCATCAATGGCGACCCAGCACCGGCGGGCTTCTCTCTTGAGGCGTTGTCTACCGCGCAAGTCGAGCAGATCGAAGTCATTCGTTCGCCGCGCGCCGACACCTCGCAAGCCATTGGCGGCGTCATCAACATCGTATTGCGCAAAGCGCCGCCAACGCAGCAAAAAGATACACGTGAGTTGCGTCTTAACGTCCGCAGCACAGACGGCAAAGTCGTTGGCGGTGGCTCCGGCCAATATGCCGCGCGTCGTGAGCAATTCGCGTATGGGTTGACCGCATCGGTAGATGTGGCTGACACCATCAATCGCTGGACTGATCTCACCGATGAAGCTCGCAACAACGTACCGCAGTTTGCACGGATTTCTGATGGGCTCCAACAAAACAAGTTGCAAACGTTTAGCTTGGTCCCAAGAGCATCGTGGGATTTATCCAAAACCACCAAGCTGCAATTTGATGGGCTGGCGCAGCACCAGCAGCGACGTTTCACCGCCCTAGAAACACGGCAGGTAGTTTTTGGTGTGCCGCCACTTTATCCCATCAGCAGTTCGTACCTAGACGCATCGACCAATGATCTACGTGCAACTCTCGGCGCTAACCACGTGGCTGCCAGCGGCGCATTGTGGGAAATCAAACTGGTGGCGAATGTCCTCGATACTCGCTCAGACGGTTGGGTGAATGGCTTCACCACCGACCGGCGTTTGCTGCTGGATCGCGTGTTGAGTGCCAAGCTGCGCGATTCTTCGGTCACCTCGACAGGCCGCGTCGCATTCGAGCTTGGCGCAAACCATACCTTTGCCAGCGGCTGGAGCTTGCAGTCGACACATCGCGACGAAGATCGCATCCAACGTGAGCGTATCTTTATCACGCCAACGCCGGACAATCTTGACGAAGGCTACGTTGCCGACATCTCGCGGTTGTCGCTGTTTGCGCAGGACGAATGGAAAGTGTCGGCACGCCTCTCCGGCTATGTGGGTGTGCGTTGGGAGCAACTCAAAACCGATACCGTCAGCACCGGCGACATTGCACCGGATACGTTAGCGAAGGTAGTGCAAACAACGTCACACATCAGCCCGACCGCGCAACTGCTGTGGAAGCTGCCCGGCAGCGAAAACCACCTCGCAAAGCTATCGCTAGGGCGCGCCTACAAGGCACCAACCCCGCGCGAGCTGATCCCGCGCCGTTATGTCACCAACGACAACAACCCGACCTTGCCCAACTTCCAGGGGAACCCCAGCCTGCGGCCGGAGTTGTCGTGGAATGTCGATGCCAGCATTGAATCGAAATTGCCCGAACAGCAAAGCCAAGCGCTGACGTTTTACTATCGCCGCATCAATGACATCATTTTGCCGCTGGTGTCTCAAGACGGGCTTAGCCGCTGGATCGAGCAGCCGGTTAACCTAGGCTCAGCGGATATGATGGGTCTGGAAGCGCAGGCGCGTTATCGCTTGCAGGCGTGGGACAAAAGCTTGCCGAACATCGACCTGCGGCCGAGCCTGACACTCAATCGCTCCAAACTCAGCGCCATCGACGGCCCGAACAACCGCATCAACCAACAACCCAAGCTGGTGATGTCACTTGCCACAGACTACCGCGTCAAAGCCATGCCGATTGCGATGGGCGCGAATTTTCGATTAGAGCAAGTTGGCCTAACACGAAGCGCGCCGAATCAATCGTATCAACTCAATACCAGACAGTTTCTAGACACCTACGTGCTCTATGGCCCGGTGAAAGGTGTCACTGTTCGGCTGACCGGGCAAAATTTGCTCGTGCCGAAACATAATTTGATTCGCAGGTACAACGACAGCAACATTACGCAAACCAAAACCCAATCGGCGCTGACGCAACGCACGTTCAGGGTCGAGGTTTCGATGCCTTTGTAGGGTGGAGACGGCATGGCTAACGAAACCGGATCAGATCTTTTCGCACTGCCCTAGCCTGAATATTTCATCGGTCGCCGGCTGCGTAGAAGGACGTTGCCGCTGGGCGATTGGACGGCAATATTCCGCCGTCCTGCCGAAGCATAGCCCGCTATGCTGTGCTCGGTCAGGCAAAAAATCGCTCGCCAGTTCACCTACTCGCCCGCTTTCGAACGCGCCCCGATGAAATGTTCAGGCTAACGCTGATGCGCGCTTGCGACAAACCGTCAACCCGACTTCCGCGTCTGCATCACCAAAAATCCCGTGGCAACAAACCCAGCCGCAGCGGCAAAACCATACGCCGCGTGTGAACCCCACACCTGCCACAACGTGCCAAGCAGTAGCCCGGCTGGAATGGAAACGATGCCGACCAGCGCGTAGTACCAGCCAAATAAAGCGCCACGTGCACGTTCATCGGCAAGGTCGCCAATCACTGCGCGCTCAACGCCTTCGCTGATCGACATGGCAAAACCGAAAAAGAGTGCCGCA
>JBEILF010000180.1:0-5385 GCA_040379385.1 Burkholderiales bacterium
ACGTGGCCTCGGGCCGATTGGCAAACCAATTTGGCGCGTTTCTCACTTGCTGTGGATACGGGCGGCAGGTTCGCTGGCGGGCGATTGGACGGCAATGTTGCGCCTTGCTGCCGAAGCACAGCCCGCTATGCTGTGGTCGGTCAGGCAATAAATCGCTCGCCTGTTCACCTACTCGCCCGCTTTTGAACGCGCCGCGATGAAATGCTCAGGCTAGTGGTTTGGCCAGCATTGATTGAATGTATGGTGAGGCGCGCAACCGCTATACGGCGTTGGAAGATTTGCAAGACAGCGCAAAAAAGTTTATTGCGGCGCTGACTGCAACGCAGCGCACGCATGCCGATACCACCCGACTATTGCCTTTACCTCAAACGCCGACAGAGACACCGCGCCGCAGCTTGAAGGAGATCACTTGATAACCGCTGGCGTCGATGCGGCTGGTGTGGGCGGTGCCGGTGCGTCAATGGCAATCATTGATACCAGCGACATCGGTGGCGCAGATTTGATGAATATCTTGGTTTCGTCCGAGACAGCGAATTGATCGCGCCGTTCTCTTGATTCAAAACTCAGCATTGCCACACGGCTGTAAAGCGGGTCCCCTTCTAGGGCTACCAAGGAGGCGTTACTGAACGGAGCCAGTAAACGTGCGCCCGCTTTACTCGCAGCGTCTAACCATGTTGTTGCCGCAGCCGGCTCAGTTGCGCCGCTCGCCGTTGCAATCAATAATGCACCAGGCAAAGCATACGGGACTGCGCCAACTGCGCCCCGAATGCCAACAACGGTGAAGACCCCCGCGCCATCACGCAGTCGGATAGCTTTGCGATACGCCTCGCCCCACCAGAACGCCTCAATTGCTGTTTGGTCCGGCCAAAAGGCGACGATTGCACTACGGCCCTCGCACAAGCCATACAGACAGGTAACCCCAGCGCCCGGACGCCCTTGTCCAATGTAGCGCCCACCAGTTTCAGCGTAAATCGGCGGCAAGGCAGCCGCGTAGGCAATGATCTTGTTGCGATCAAATGAGCGGCCGAGAACGATTATGTAGCCAGGCGCGATGGCCTGCGCCTGGCTTTGTGACGACGCTTGGGCGTGCGCCAAAACTGGTGTGAACGCAACTACCATTGCGAGTGCGTTGAGGAAGCAGCGTACGGTTGGGTTAAGGCGCAGTCGGTTCATGTTCAATTGTTAACAGACAGTGCGAAGAATAGATGCAGGATTCTAGTCAAGTTTGGCGTCCAGCAGGAGGGCTTGATATTTGACGACAAATTATCCATATCCGGCACATAATTGCTGAATGGAAAGCACTTCACATCATTCGGGTGCCATGTATGGCAATGGCAATGGCTCACTTGCGCTGCGCCGTATCGGTATTGATACGTATCGGGAGAATGTCGTCTACATCCATCGTGATTGCGCCATCTACCGCGCGGAGGGGTTTCAAGCATTGTCTAAGATCGCTGTTACGTCCGCTGGACGCCGACTATTGGCGACACTTAATGTAGTTGATGATTCGGAAATAGTGACGCCAGAACAATTGGGTTTGTCGGAACAGGCCTTTGTAGAGATGAACGCGCCCGAAGGCGCGCAGGTCCATGTCGCACATGCCGAGCGGCCATCTTCAATGGACGCGGTGCGGCGCAAGATTGGGGGGGAGCGACTCAGTCAGCTGGATTACAAGAACATCATTGATGATATTGCAGGACATCGATTTACGAAGACCGAGATCGCCGCCTTTGTGGTGGCAACGGCGCAAAATGAGTTGGATCGCGAAGAGGTTTTCTATTTGACCAAGGCCATGGTGGCTAATGGCGAACGCCTGGCTTGGCACGAACCGCTGGTTGCCGATAAACACTGCATCGGTGGTATTCCCGGGAACCGGACATCTATGCTGCTAGTGCCAATTCTTGCGGCGCATGGAATGTTGGTGCCAAAAACCTCAAGTCGGGCGATTACCTCTCCTGCTGGCACGGCCGACACCATGGAAGTCTTGTGCGAAGTCGACCTACCGCTTGATCGCTTGCAGTTGATCGTTCGTGAACAACGTGGTTGTTTGGCGTGGGGTGGAAAGGCTAATCTCTCGCCGGCAGACGATGTACTGATATCGGTCGAGCGGCCCCTAGGCATCGACTCGCGCGGCCAAATGGTTGCATCTATTCTTTCAAAGAAAGTTGCCGCAGGTTCTACGCACCTCTTGATCGATATCCCGGTTGGGCCTAGTGCCAAGGTACGACATATGGCAGAGGCGCAGTCGCTGCGGAAAGTGTTGGAGTACGTTGGGCATCGACTGGGACTACAGCTGGAGGTGATCATCACCGATGGCAGGCAGCCAATTGGTCGCGGCATCGGGCCGGTACTTGAGGCCCGTGATGTCATGCTGGTGCTGCAAAACGACCCTGAGGCCCCGCATGATCTCAGGCAAAAATCCCTCAGACTCGCCGGTCGAATCATTGAATTTGACCCTGATGTCCGCGGGGGCGAGGGGTTTGCCATTGCGCGGGAAATTCTTGATTCCGGGCGGGCACTGAGCAAGATGAACGCGATCATCGATGCGCAGGGCCGTCGACAGAAACCATTATCATTGGCTAGGCGGACCATTGACGTGTTGAGTCCCTCCTCCGGGGTTGTTGTTGCAATCGACAATTTCCAGCTTGCGCGCATTGCACGTTACGCCGGCGCACCAATGGAGAAGGGGGCCGGGGTAGATTTGTTTCGGAAGGTGGGTGATACAGTTGCTGCGGGAGACGCGTTGTATCGCGTCTATGCCGAGTATTCTGCAGACGAGAAATTCGCACGTGTGTTGAGCAGCGACAACAGTGGCTATACCATCGGCCGCATTGAAGATATACCACGTGCATTTGTTGAACCATGAAATCCAAGGTGATGGTCATCGCGTTCTCCGTTGACGCCGTATGCGCGAATCGTTTCGCGACCGCAGTCGGGGCCGGCTTCGCAACTATCGCGCGGCATCAGTTTCCCGACGGCGAAACGCGCATTACACTGCCTCCAGTATTACCTCAGCAGCTGGCCATCTATCAGTCGCTGAATAACCCGAACGCAAAACTTGTCGAGTTGTTGCTCGCGGCAAAGACTGCACGTCGGAGTGGCGTCAAGCATCTGACGTTGGTTGCGCCATACCTTTGTTACATGCGACAAGATACTGCATTTTTGCCGGGTGAGGCCGTTAGTCAAACCATCATTGGTGAATGGCTAGCACAGCATTTCGATACGGTGCTTACCGTTGACCCTCACTTGCATCGTGTTCATCGGTTGGCAGATGCGGTACCTGTTAAAAGTGCGATTGCCCTGTCCGCAGCAACCGCTATTGGGCGGTTTCTAAGCGCGCAGGGCCGCTCAATCGTGCTAGTTGGCCCTGATGCCGAGTCCAAGCAATGGGTTAGCGTTGCCGCTACCGCCGCAGGCTGTGCGTTTGGCGTGTGCCACAAAGAGCGACATGCGGACCGTGCAACGACTGTGGTGTTACCAGAGATCAGTCTTGCTGGTACAAACGTTGTTCTCGTTGATGACATCGTTAGCTCTGGCGCAACCTTAATGTCAGCCGCGCGCGAATGTGCTGCAAAAGGCGCGGCACGAGTTGACGCGGCGGTGGTACACGCGCTGTATGACGATGAGGTAGGCGCTGAATTGGCAGCCTCAGGCATCACAACAGTTTGGAGCACAGATTCGGTTGAGCATCCGACAAACGCGATCCCCCTCGACCACCTGCTCGCATCAGGATTCAAAGATTTTGTGCAATATCCTCACAGCACTCGCGTCCCAACGTAGCGCTAGAAGCTTGATGCCGACGAGTGTTTTTGCGTGATGCCCGGTAAGTGTGCTTGATTTAAACTCCACCGGCCGCTTGCTGACTTGTACCGGTGCACCCATTCCATCCCGACTCCGCCCGCTGATCATTTTTGCGTCCGTCAATTGATTGAGCGTGCAATAGTGGGCGACAAACGCATCGCGAACGAGGAGTCGGTATTGATAGCTCGATCACCAAACAAAACGGCGAACCGAAGTTCGCCGTTTAGATAGCCTACCAAGTTTGTTGCCGCGGAACCTTGAATTACTAAACTACCGGGGCCGCGCCTGAGCGAACCAGCTTCACTGGCTTCAACCGCGTGGAGGTGACTACAAGACTATCGCTGGCTACCTTGGTAGTGGCAGGAGCGCTGGACGGCACCTTCGAAACAAAGCTGGTGGTGACGGTGGCTTTTGCATCCGCGCTGCCGCTAAACATAGCGGCTGTGATCGTCATGAACATGCCCGCGAGTAGTGTGGTGCTACCGACGTTATCTTTGCTGATTATTTTTTTGTTCATGATGTTTTCCTTTGGGTTCGGTTGGTGGTTTGTCTTGCGTTTGTTGATGTCGTCACTTTATCGACACATTTTTCTCTCACAAACAGCTTCCGACGAATTGCCAGAACAATGGCGTGAAATGAGATGGGGGGCGATGATTCGAATTTGTTTTCCTGCAAACCTCGCCTGCCGCGAGTAGTGTTTTCGATACGACACTTCGCAATCAGGAGAAATCAAGATGAGATTGGGGCGAATACTTGTACTGCTGCGCGCGGCATTTGCATTCGGCTGTACGCAAGTCGCACAAACGACATCGACAATATCGCGCCCGCAAGGCGATTGGTTTGTATTTCTTGACAGTGGCAAACCAACACCAACGGACAGGGAGGCGGTTGCAGCAATGCAGAAAGGGCACCTCGCCAATTTTGGAAAACTGTTCGAAGAGAAGAAGTTAATCGCTGCGGGGCCGCTAACCGACCGCACAGGATTAAAGCGGGGCATCGTCGTGGTCAACGCGCCAGACCTAGATACCTTGCGTGGTTAATTCAAGGCTGACCAGTACGTCAGTGAGGTCTACATGACGCTCAACGCCAGTCGGGCGATCGCGCAGAAGCCGCCCAATGCGGTGGTGATTGATCTGAGCCAGATTGAAGAGGGCCGCGTCATTCTGATCTCGCGCCCCCCGCTTGTTTTAGATGCTGAGGCGGACAACAACGACAAGGCTTTCCTTCAGGCACTTGTTGATAATCGGTGGTTGGCACTTGGTACTCATTGGCCGATGGTCCGGTGCTTGAAGTTTTTTTTTGCCTGCGACCGGGACACTCGGCATCTACGTGAAATCTTTGCCCGACACCCGTCAGCAGACGCGATGGGCGCGACCGTGACGGTTTGGCCGCAGTGGCTGAGTAAGGGTGTGGTACCTTGATTGCAATAGACGACAAACAAAAGACAACGGCGGCCAAATGTCCGCCGTTTCAATCGGTGCAGCATTGCGCCGCTGTGCCTACAACACCGCGGCCGCTCGCAAAGTTGACGTTGCTTACTTGAGGCGTGTTGCGGTGATGATCAGCGAGTCGCTGAGGATTTTG
>JBEILF010000181.1:0-5310 GCA_040379385.1 Burkholderiales bacterium
CAAGGTTGAGAAGGGTTCCAAAACCCCCCATACCGATAAGGTCGGCAAGTTGTCTCGCGCACAGGCCGAAGAAATTGCCAAAACCAAGATGCCGAATTTGACGGCGGCTGACTTGGATGCTGCGGTCCGCACCATTGCGGGCTCAGCGCGATCAATGGGTATTGAAGTTGAGGGAGTACGGTAATGGCTAACGATAAAGTAGTAAAACTGTCCAAGCGCATGCAGAAATTTGTTGGCTTGGTGGATCGTGATAAGACATACCCCGTTACGGATGCGCTTGAAATCGTCAAGAAGACCGCCACCGCAAAATTTGACGAGTCGGTCGACGTCGCGATCAACCTCGGTATTGACGCCAAAAAGTCTGATCAATCGGTTCGCGGCTCGGTCGTGTTGCCACGCGGTACCGGCAAGTCAGTGCGCGTTGCGGTGTTTGCGCAAGGCGCGAATGCCGAAAAGGCGACTGCAGCCGGTGCGGATATCGTTGGCTTTGATGATCTGGCCGAACGTATCAAGGGCGGCTTCATGGATTTTGACGTCGTGATCGCCACGCCGGATGCGATGAAAGTTGTCGGCACGTTGGGTCAGGTGCTTGGTCCGCGCGGTTTGATGCCAAACCCAAAAGTCGGAACCGTCACGCCAAACGTCGAGCAGGCCGTCAAGAATGCGAAGGCGGGTCAGGTGCAGTATCGCGCTGACAAAGCCGGTATCGTCCAATGTACGATTGGCCGCGCATAGTTTGCAAACGATGCGTTGACTGAAAATCTGACGGCGTTGATTGCCGCTGTAAACAAAGCAAAGCCAGCATCGTCTAAGGGTGTTTACCTGAAGAAGATTTCGCTGTCTTCAACGATGGGCATCGGTGTGCGTTTGGATACGTCAGCCTTCTCGTCGCAGCCGCAAGGCCAGCAAGGATAGACATTCCGACAAAAGTACAAAGCCACTTTTGTCAGGCTGAGTATGTCGAAATCGCAGGCGTAGCCTGACGATTTCAGCGGGCAAAACCGAAAAGCGAGTGCGGTGAGTATTTTTTCACCGGGAAAGATTGGGTCTCTTGATTTCGCAGTATGGAAATTACGAGGTTATCCAAGACCGTAGGGTCGGCAGCATTATCAGCTGATTAATTGGCGCAAGTCACCCTACGCAGATGGCGTCACCCGCAACGATTTCATGTTGTTTGGCATGGCCGCCGAACATCAGGATCTCCAAGCGAAGGTCGCTGTGAGTGTGGATACCGATACTTTGTCGGTATGCATTTTTCAACGAAAGGAGATCAAACGTGAGTTTGAATCTGGAAGGCAAGAAAGAAGTCGTTTCTGAGGTGATCGCAAACATTGCGAAAGCGCAAACGATGGTGCTCGCAGAATATCGCGGCACGGTAGTGGTGGGTATGACCAAGCTGCGCGCGGATGCGCGTTCACAGGGCGTGTACCTGCGTGTGATCAAAAACACGTTGGCACGTCGTGCAGTCGAGGGCACTTCGTTTGAAGTTGCCAAAGATCAGATGGTCGGTCCGCTGATTTATAGCTTCTCGGAAGACGCAGTTGCCGCAGCGAAGGTCGTAAACGACTTTGCCAAAGGCAACGAAAAGTTCGTCATCAAGGGCGGTGCCTATAACGGTAAGGTCCTCGATCAGGCTGGCGTACAAGCGCTTGCCAATATTCCGAGCAAGGAAGTATTGCTGGCGCAGTTATTGGGGCTAATGCAAAGCCCGATTTCGCGCATGGCACGTGTCCTTGCGGCAGTGGCCGAAAAGAAGTCCGGCTCGCCTGCTGAAGCTGCTCCGGCTGCTTAAGTTTTTTGCGATATCAATCAACCTATTCAACTGTATTAGTAAAGGAAACAAATCATGGCATTCGATAAAGACGCATTTTTGGCATCCCTCGACACAATGTCGGTGATGGATCTGAACGATCTGGTAAAGGCGATCGAAGAGAAGTTCGGCGTGTCGGCAGCGGCAATGGCTGCTCCAGCAGCCGGCGCTGGTGCGGCCGCCCCAGTTGCTGAAGAAAAGACCGAGTTCAACGTTATGTTGATGGAAATTGGCGCAAACAAGATCGGTGTGATCAAGGCGGTTCGCGAGATCACTGGTCTGGGTCTGGCTGAAGCGAAGGCGCTGGTTGAAGGTGCACCTAAGGCAGTCAAAGAAGGTGCAAACAAAGCTGACTCCGACGCGATGAAGAAGAAGCTTGAAGAAGCTGGTGCCAAAGTCGAGTTGAAGTAATTCTTCGCGCGACTTGCCTGCTGCGCGGGCGAATTTGGCGGCTGCGGTGCTCTGCGTATGATTTATACGCATCCGCTCCTCGCCGCCAACTTCATCCCGCTCGCAAGGCAATCCACATCGAAGACTTCCTGCAACGAGGCGAAGTTTTTTGGGTTCCCGCGTAGGTTTTGCCTACACGGGCAGTTACATCAATAGCGTTTCTGTTTTTTGAAAGTGCAATATCCATGCGGCGTTTGGGGCAAAAATGCCTGAAACACCGCGCCAATGCTTGAGTTCGATTTTTCGAAAGAAGCTAAACCAAAGCGCACGTCGTGCACTTTGGTTTGTCTTCTGAAACGACTGCAGAAGACGTTTGGTCCGGGTGAGGTCCTCTCACCGTCCGCCAGCGAAGGGTAGCGGCCCTTCACCAAATGACGCCGACAGTTCACCGTCTGCGCCAGTCGAAGAACTTTGACGCCACATCAAGCGGCGTTCCACAACGTTCGGAGATACATCAATGTCCCAAGCTTTAGCAGCCTCCCCCGCGCCGCACTACACCTACACTGAGAAAAAACGTATTCGCAAATCGTTCGCGAAACGCGCCAGTGTGCTGGATGTGCCGTTTTTGCTGGCCACCCAGCTCAACTCCTACGCAGAATTTTTGCAGGCAGATGTTGCCGTCATGAACCGCAAAATGCAGGGCCTACAAGCGGCATTCAATTCGGTGTTCCCGATTGTTTCGCATAACCAGTTTGCCCGCCTTGAGTTTCAGAGCTATACGCTGAGCCAGCCGCCATTTGACGTGTTGGAATGCCAACAGCGCGGATTGACGTATGCATCGCCGCTGCGGGCAAAAGTGCGTTTGGTGATCATGGACCGCGAAGCTTCGAAGCCGACCGTGAAAGAAATGAAAGAGCAAGAAGTCTACATGGGCGAAATTCCGCTGATGACACAGAACGGCTCGTTCGTGATTAACGGTACCGAGCGCGTGATCGTCTCGCAGTTGCACCGTTCGCCTGGTGTTTTCTTCGAACATGATCGCGGCAAGACGCACTCGTCCGGGAAGCTGTTGTTCTCTGCCCGCGTAATTCCTTACCGCGGCTCATGGCTCGATTTTGAATTCGATCCCAAAGACTATTTGTATTTCCGCGTTGACCGCCGCCGCAAAATGCCGGTCACGATTCTGCTCAAGGCGCTCGGCTACACGCCCGATCAGATCCTGCGTGAATTCTTTGAATTTGATCAATTTCAGATCACCAACAAAGGTGAGATTGAACTCGAATTGGTGCCGGACCGCCTCAAGGGTGAGATTGCAAAGTTCGATATTCTTACCAAAGATGGAAAGATGCTGGTTCAGAAAGACAAGCGCATCACTGCAAAACATATCCGCGACATGGAAGTTGCGAAGATGAAGACGCTGCCCGTCAATGAGGAATATCTCATCGGTCGGGTGCTGGCGACCAATATCGTCAATACCGACACGGGTGAAATTGTCGCCAGTGCCAACGAAGAGCTCACCGAAGTCAACCTTCGTAAGCTGATAGATGCTGGTGTTGAGGCGATCTACACGTTGTACACAAATGACCTCGACCGAGGCGCATACGTCTCGTCAACCTTGCGTATCGATGAAACCGTAGATGCGCTAAACGCAAAAGTTGCGATCTATCGCATGATGCGTCCAGGTGAGCCGCCGACAGAAGACGCGGTCAACACGCTGTTCAACTCGTTATTCTTCTCACCGGACCGTTACGACCTTTCGGCTGTCGGTCGCATGAAGTTCAATCGCCGCATCGGCCGTGAAGAATTGACCGGCGCGATGACGCTGTCTACGGAAGACATCGTTGCCGTGATCAAGATTTTGGTCGAACTGCGCAACGGTCGCGGGGAAGTGGATGACATCGATCATCTCGGTAATCGCCGCGTTCGTTCGGTTGGCGAACTGGCGGAAAACCAATTCCGCTCGGGCTTGGTGCGCGTCGAGCGCGCCGTGCGTGAACGTTTGTCGCAGGCCGAGAGCGAAAATCTGATGCCGCATGACCTGATTAACGCGAAACCGGTATCGGCGGCCATTAAGGAGTTTTTTGGTTCATCCCAGCTCTCACAGTTTATGGACCAAACCAATCCGTTGTCAGAGATTACCCACAAGCGCCGTGTTTCCGCACTCGGGCCGGGGGGGCTGACGCGTGAACGCGCAGGCTTCGAGGTGCGCGACGTACATCCGACCCACTATGGTCGTGTATGTCCGATCGAGACGCCGGAAGGACCGAACATTGGCCTGATCAACTCACTCGCGCTGTTCGCGCAGGTGAATGAATACGGCTTCATCGAAACCGCATACCGTAAGGTAATCAACAACAAGGTGACTAACGAAATCGAGTACCTTTCGGCGATTGAGGAAAGTAAGTACACCATCGCGCAGGCGAATGCGGATACCGACAAAGCCGGCCATTTTGTTGATGAACTCGTCAGCTGCCGCCAGCACAACGAGTTTATGCTGGCGCGCCCGGAGACAATCGACTACATCGACGTTGCGCCGGCGCAGATTGTTTCGGTTGCAGCTTCGCTGATCCCGTTCCTCGAACACGATGACGCAAACCGCGCTTTGATGGGCTCGAACATGCAACGCCAGGCAGTACCGTGCTTGCGCGCCGAGAAGTCATTAGTCGGAACGGGTATCGAACGGACAGTCGCACTCGATTCCGGTACTGCGGTGATGGCGCGCCGCGGCGGTCGGGTCGATTTTGTTGACGCAGGCCGTGTGGTGGTTCGTGTGAACGATAACGAAACGGTTGCCGGCGAGGCTGGTGTGGACATTTATAACCTCACTAAATACGTACGCTCCAACCAAAATACCAACATCAACCAGCGCCCGCTGGTGAAGGTTGGCGACATCATCGCCAAACGAGATGTTATTGCCGACGGCGCATCCACTGACATGGGTGAGCTGGCGCTGGGACAAAACTTGTTGGTCGCGTTTATGCCGTGGAACGGCTACAACTTTGAAGATTCGATCTTGATCTCGGAAGCGATTGTTGCTGAAGATCGTTACACCTCGATTCATATCGAAGAGTTATCGGTTGTGGCGCGTGACACCAAGTTGGGGCCGGAAG
>JBEILF010000182.1:0-5287 GCA_040379385.1 Burkholderiales bacterium
CCATGGACGATGCCAACACGCGACTCACCAACACTGATCACCAAGTGCATCGGTAGCGCGATGAGCCTCGCAACATCTTCTGGAAACTGTCTGGCGGTCGCCCGTAATGTTTGCATGATGCTGTTGGATCGTTCAACGTCGGCGTCGTCGACGTAGTCGGGATAAGCGCAGCCGCAGCCGGCCTCATCGGCGTCGGAGGCAAGCTCGGTTTCGACGTTGCCGCGCAGGGCAGTGTGTTTCAAGACCTCGGCATTGATCGCCACGAAGGTCGGGGCATTGACATCAAACCAGTGGAAATCACCGTTGAAGACGAGTGTCGGGGCCACCACCTCGCGTGCGGCCATTGCCAAGATTTCTTCCAACGCCGGTAGGTTGCCGTACAACCCGCCGATGACATACACGGTGTCGGCGACGCAGTCGGCGGCCCGCGAAAACGTCGATGGCGAATATCGGTAATGGAGCGGACAGGCGCGGCCAGGAGTCATTGGCGGAAAGTAGAAAGCCCAATAGGGGTGGGCATCTTCGGGCAAAAATGCTCGAAGATGCCCGTCAATGATAGAGTTTACTCGGCTGCCATTAACGCCGCCGCCGTCTCGTCGTTGTTGTCGAGCGCGCCACCGCAGCTGGAACCCTGCCCTGCGGTGCAGCCGTAACAATGGTCTTTCACCACAATCGGGTTGCCAAGCAAGTCCACGTCCATCAGTTCGCGCAGATGTGGCTTCAAGCCGTTTCCATGTTGTAACGGCAAGCCGAGCATTTGATTGAAGTCACAGTCGTAAACGTAGCCTTGGTAGTCGACTGACAACAGCGAGCGACACATCACACTATCCAGATTGTGCTGCTGAAAATTCGCCACCAGCAAATCCATGTACCCCTCGAACTCGCCTTTTGATACCAGCGTCGAGCCAAAGCGTTGGATCGGCATATTGGTGATCGTGAAAAGATGGTTAAAGACGATACCGAAATTCGCTTGCAGCAGGCGATGGTAATCCGCCTCCAGCGCCTCTTGTGGTGGCGGCAACTTGGCACCCTGCGGGTTGTACACCAAGTTCAATACCAAGCCGCTGTCGGGCTTACCATAACCGAGCGCGTTGAGCTTTTTGAGGCCCGCAATGGAGGCATCAAACACGCCTTCACCGCGCTGTTTATCGACATTTTCCTGCGAGTAACAGGGAAGTGAGGCCGACACTTCAACTTGCTGGTCAGCAAGGAATTGTACGAGGCCTTCAAAACCAGGCTCACTCAAAATGGTGAGGTTGCAACGGTCGATGACACGCACACCCAGTGTTCTCGCGGCAACGACCAGCCGCCGAAAGTGGTCATTCATTTCCGGCGCACCACCTGTCAAATCCAGCGTCGTTACCTTCGAGGCACGCATGAAGCCAATCACATCGTCGATGGTCTCGGTCGACATCATCTCTGTGCGGTCGGGGCTGGCGTTGACGTGGCAGTGAAAACACGCCTGATTACACTTGTAGCCAAGATTGACCTGCAAGGTATCCAGCGCTTTGCGGCGGATGTGCGGGAAACCGCGCGATTTCATCAGATGCAGGGTTTGATGCATGGCAGCTCGGAGTGGTTAATCATTCGATACAGAACAATACGTGAATTATCGTTTGTCAGATGTTGGGTAGTCGCGCAGAGGGCGAATTCCTAACGAGAGCGTTCGTTGGTATCGTGACGGTCAAATTTGAAACCCTGCCGCAGCCTGCCTCGAAATATTCTGATTCGCTCCAACAACTTGTGGATGGCAGCCATCGTTTGCACCTTTCTCTTGGGCGGGCTTAGGTGTGCAAGACCCACGAAATTTAAAGACGGCTTTTTCATTCAGTCTCACCAAGCGCGGCTCGTATCGCGTGTTCGTATGCGCCTGCCGCTGGCAGGTTTGTTGGCGAACTGAACGCAATTTGTACTTGCTGAACGGTGGTGGTCTTGGCCGGAAGGAAGTTGATTGAGCGAGGTTTGCCGTTCACCTCATCACCAAGCTGAATTGGCACAAAAGTGAGCGTGCTGTTGTTGATTGGGTAGTCCGCTAGCGAACTCCCTAACCGATCCAGTATCTTTTCATAAACCGGCTGCGGGCAGGCGAAGAATAAGCCGCTCCTGCAAAGTGCCTCGCGTTCCAGAAGATGGCCTTTGTAAATCAGTTGCGGTAATATTCGCTTGTTGACGTTTTCCCAATTTGGCCCCGCAGATTTTCCGGAAAATGCGGTGTTATTAAGCGCTGCTTCACGTTCTGCGCGATAACTGCCAATAGTGTCCATGGTCTGTACTTCCAACGCTGCGAATTCCAGCAGGCAGTGGCGTTCGTCGAGTCGCGCGAGTATCCAGTCGACAAAAAAACCAGTGGCACGTCGGCCTTGTACTGTGCGTCCAGGCACCTTCAATTCGCCGCCCCAGCCTTTACCAAAAACTGCGACCAGCGTCGCACCTTTGATCGGCGTTTGACTCTTTGCCTGTCGCCCGTCGAAGAGGATGACGTTCTCGACGCGGAATGCTGTCTTAGCGACATGCGAGAGTAGCTTGTACTGCTCTGCATACAAACGAATTGGACAGATGACAACTGGCGTCGTACTGTTGCCTTGTGCAATCGAGCAAACGCCGGACCGGATGCGGTTGGCAGATGAGCCAATCTCCTTGGTACAGGGCTTGTTGTCAGCGAATGGACAGCTCTGCTCTTGACGTGCGGCAATCGCCGCTGCGGAGGTGTCGGCAACCGAGTAACCGAACAGCTCAACGATCTTTCTAGCCATTCACGGCATTCGCCAAAACCGAGGCATCGGTTGCGTTGTGCGCAACCAGATGCGCGCGAATTGAATGGGCAATTGCCTCGGCCATTTGCACTGGAACGGCGTTTCCAACTTGAATGTATTGTGAAACCCTAGACCCGGCGAATCGATAGGAATCAGGAAACGATTGAAGTCGCGCCGCTTCGCGAACGGTGAGCGTACGGTCTTGGTCAGGCAAAAACACGGTCCCCCAATGCGGGTCACATTTTGTTAAGACTGTTCCAGAGAGCCCGTTAAAGTCCAGCCTCCCATAACGTTTTGTGTGATCCGATTTACGGGCGCTTTGCATTCCCTTGGGGAGGAGCTCGAAGGGAATATCACGCCAGGAGCCACCCGGGGGAACGTGCTTCATTCTTTCAATATTCTGCCTTGATAGCTTTGCAGCGTGATGGTTAAACGTGACTCCGTCAGGGTTTCGTAGGCGCAACGCATAGCTGCTCGTCGCATCATGCGTGTATCCAACCTCTTCAGCGCCTTCTCCCATCTCTAGCTTAGGCAAATCGCGGATCGCATCACCAACTGTAACCACCGGAGCTAGGTATTCACGATCCAGGCATGATGCGGAAAACGTCAACGATGCACCGCCCCGAAAATTTGCTCTGCCTTTTGCGTAATGGGTTGGCGATGGATGTTCAATCTGGCCGAAGCGAGAGCCCAATAAAATCAACCTCCACCGCTCTTGGGGAATACCATAGTGCGGTCCGTAGAGGATCTTTACGCTCAACTCGTAACCTAGTGTCCCAAACACTTGCAAAATCTGACGGAAGACTGCCCCGTCTCCCATCGACAATAGCCCCGGTACGTTTTCAAACATGATTGTCTTTGGCTCGAACTCCTCAACAAATCGCGCATAGTGCTTGAACATGCTGTTTCGGGGGTCCGCTAAAAAGCGGGAGGGCGCGTTGATCGAGAACCCTTGGCAGGGCGGCCCACCGACCAAAACATCCAGTTCGCCCGGAAGCAAGTTGAGTTGCGTTCTTAGTTCACACGCGTTAACTTCCTCGATAGGTTTGCACTCTGCCCGAACTTCCGGATGATTGAGCGCGAAGGTCTTGATCGCCTCTGGCATAAAGTCGTTCGCGAAAGAGCAATTGAACCCCGCCTGCCTAAATCCCTGCGTTAACCCTCCTGCACCGCAGAAAAGATCAATTGTGCTGAGAGGAGCTAGATACCGTTTCGGCGTAGGTTCTGACGCGACCAAGCGAAGGCGACGTACTTTGCTGGCGGGCTGTTTCATCATTTTTTCTCGCGGGCTGGGTTGTCGGAGTTAAACCCGTATCGATAAAGTTGGATACTGTTCAAATATTCAGTAAAATTTAGCATCCTTCTTTCGCATTAACAACAACTTGTTCAGGGAGTAGCCCTTGGTGCTCCATCAGCCTTTAACAACGACCGAAACAACCTGCTCGGCAGTAATACCAAAATGTTTGTACAACACGCCAGCGGGTGCGGATTCACCAAACGTATCGATGCCAACCACAGCACCTTCCAAACCCACGTACTTGCGCCAGTAGTCGGTGATACCTGCCTCTACCGCTACCCGCCGGACGCCTTTAGGCAATACACTTTCGCGGTACTCCGGATTCTGTTGTTCAAATTCGTAGGTCGATGGCATGGACACCACGCGAACGTGAATGTTCTCGGTAGACAGCAGCTTTTGCGCTTCCATCGCCAGCGAGACTTCCGTACCTGTCGCAATAATCACCGCCGCAGGTTTGCCAGCCGTGCCACCTTCTTTTGACAGCACATATCCACCCCGTGCCACGTTTGCAAGCGCATCGGCATCACGCCTCTGAAAGGGCGAATTCTGCCGCGAAAAGATCAGGCAGGTCGGACCATTGTGACGCGCTAATGCATGCCGCCATGCGGCGGCGGCTTCGACGGTATCGCACGGTCGCCATACGTCCATATTGGGAATCAAGCGAAGCGAGGCAACATGCTCAATTGACTGATGGGTCGGACCATCTTCGCCCAAGCCGATCGAGTCATGCGTGAATACGCAGATGTTGCGAATCTTCATCAGTGCGGCCATGCGTAATGCATTGCGCGAGTAGTCACTGAAAGTCAGGAACGTGCCGTGATATGGAACAAACCCACCGTGCAGCGTCATGCCGTTGGCGATGGCCGCCATGCCAAATTCGCGCACACCAAAATTGATGTAGTTACCACCGTGGTCGGCACTCAGCGCTTTACTACCGCTCCAGTTGGTGAATACCGATCCGGTCAGGTCGGCCGAGCCGCCGATCATTTCCGGCATGGTTTGTGCAAAGGCGTCGATGGCAAACTGAGACGCTTTTCGGGTGGCGACCGTCTCTGCCTTTTCGACCGACTTCGCCATGAGCGCGTTGCCGGTTGCTATGAAGTCGGTCGGCAAATCGCCACGCATGCGGCGTTTGAACTCCGCAGCGAGTGCCGGCTCGGCGTGTTCATAGGCGGTAAAGACGCCGCTCCATTGCGCCTCAAGTGCAGCGCCTTTGTGCGTGGCGTCCCACGCATCG
>JBEILF010000183.1:0-5234 GCA_040379385.1 Burkholderiales bacterium
CGGTGTCCATCCGCGCAACCCCTAGCCGCCACGGTGCCAGTGACAGGAAAATTCGATTCATCTGCCGGTACATTGCCAAGCGCTCGTCGCCAGGCGGGGTCATCCGCGCCTTCAAATACAGCCGGTCAAACTCATCGTTCTTAAAGCGTGAGTGATTTGCTTGGCCCGCATTCGGCCCAAACAGCATTAAGTAGAAGGCATCGGCGTCCGGATACTGCGCACCCCACGCAAGCCGCCAGCTCATGAGTTTTCCGGCGCGTGACTCCTTGAGAAGATCAGGCCATTGCGCCTTCGGAAACGAGATACGAATGCCAATAGCTTCCATACTTTTTTTCCAGCATTCATCGAGCTGCCGGTCACGCAGCGTTGGCGTGGATGACATCAGAATCTCAAGGCGCGACCCATCTGGATTTTCGCGATATCCATCACCATCGCGGTCCTTGTAGCCAAACACATCCAGCAGCGCTCTTGCAGCTGCCGGGTCGTAATCGGTGGCACGCGAGCGGAAATCAGGCTCGTAGCCGAAAGCCCCGGGACCAATTGGCGTATGGACGGCAACCGCTTGCCCCTTGCGATTGATGGCAATTTCTTCCGGCGCGTTGTAACCCATGCCAATAGCGCGGCGAAGCGCAACCTTGTCCGGCGTGTAGCCGCCGACCACGGGATTCTCCATTGCAAAGTATGCGTAGGTGACTTCCATCGCCGCCGTGCGACTGACTTGCACGCCCAGCTTCTCCAAGTCCTTGGCGAGTTTGTTGTTCGGGTAGGCTTGGTTGATAAAGTCGGGATGCACCCGATCAATGTAGTCGTGCTGCATGTTGCGAAACGACAACCAGCGCGGCTGTGTTTCTTCGATGACATAAAACTCGATCCGGCCGATCATGGGCAATCGCTTGCCGCGCATTTTCTTCGCAATTTCCTGACCCTTGGCGTCGTCGGCGTTGGGCTCGGCCTCCCAGTACTCTTGCCGAAACCCGGGGTTGGCAACCAGAACCGTTTTTGACGATCGTTTCCATGACTCCAGCTTATACGGTCCCGTGCCCACCGGGTGCGCCATGATATCAGTGGCGTACTTCTCAACAACCTCACGCGCAACAATCGCACAAGCGCCGTTGTAGGCCAAGATGTAGAGGAAGTTGTAGTCCGGTGCCACCAATTTGATGCGCAACGTGTAGCGATCAACCAGTTCAAATCCTTCCACCGGCATGTCGTAATCAAAGACGCCGCTGTCACGCTGCCTTTGGCGAACCTTTTCCATGCCGGCGATCTTGCCGTCGAGATACGACAAATTCGGTGAGCGCGTTTTCGGATCAAACAAACGCTTCATCGAATAGGCTAAATCCGCTGCGACGAGCTCACGCTTTTGGCCGTTGAAGGCGGCATCATCGGCAAAGTAAATGCCTTTGCGAAACTTGAGCGTGTAAACCAAGCCGTCCGGCGAGACGTCCGGCATGGCTTCCAGCACGTTGGGTTTTAACTTAACCGGACGCGCCAGGTAGTCGTAGGTTAACGGTGTGTCGAAAATGTTGGCGAAGACGTAAGCAGAATACCAGTCTGAGGTCTGTGGCGGATCAAAACCCGTCTCCGCGATCTCAAATGCCCAACGCAGCACTTTGTTGGGATCCGGCTGCGCATGGATCGGCCATGACACGAGCGCGGCAACGAGCAGCAGCACACGCGAAACCATCACACGGAAACTCGCCATCAGCGTTTTGCCTCGTATTGCTTCATCAGCGGCACATCAATATCCACGAACCGCCACCAGCTCTGCGACTGGACGGCAGGACGTCGAAAACCCACCAGATACGGGTAATGCAAATCCGTGAGGATGCGATGCGTGTTGATCTTCCACGGCGCGTAAGCAACAACCAGACGAGCCATTTCCTGATACAACTTGGTGCGCTCAGGGCCATCGGGCAGCAATTCGGACTTGGCAAAAAGATCGTCATACGCTTTCAACTGGAAACGCGCGCGGTTCCCCTTGAATCCGGAGTTTGGGCCGTAGAGAGATTGCAGCCAAGTTTCTGCGGTTGGTGTTGACGCGGAGCCACTCAATTGCCACATCATGAGCTTGCCCGCATCCGACGCCTTCAGAAAATCTGGCCATTTTCCTTTGGTAACTTCGATACGAATACCGATGGCGTCCATTGAGCGCTTCCAAAGCTCATCGAACTGTTTATCACGGTCGGTCGGCGTCGAATTGTTTCTCAAGACTAGCGGCGAGCCGTCGGGCATCTCGCGATAGCCGTCGCCATCAACGTCCTTGTAGCCGTACAGATCGAGTAATGCCTTCGCTTTGGCGGGATCGTATTCGTTGGCTGACGTTCTGAAGTCAGGTGTCCAGCCCTGTACGCCCGGCGCATACGGGGTGTGCGCCGGAATCGCTTGGCCCTTACGGATGATATTGATTTCATCCTCTGTCTTATAACCCAGAGAGATCGCCCGGCGCAGCGCCACGTTCTCTGGCTTGTATCCACCGACGGTCTTGTCTTCCATATTGAAGTAGATGTAGGTCAGATCCAGCGCGGCGACTTGCTGCATCTGAATCCCCATCTTTTTCAGGTTCGGTGCGAGGGTTCGGTTGGGAAAACTCATGTTCGCAAAGTCTTCCGGGAACAGCCAGATCAAATCGAATTCATTGTTGATGAACGACAAATAACGCGGCTGCCGTTCTTCGATAATTGCAACCTCAACGCGATACACTTGCGGCAACCGTTTGCCCTTCATCTGCGCCAAAATTTCCTGGCCTGCTTTGTCGTCGGGCGACGGCTCGCCCTCAAAGTAGGCTTCACGGAAATTTGGGTTGTATTCAAACACCATGCGCGACGAACGCTTCCAGCTCGTCAGTTGGTAGGCACCCGTTCCCACGGGATTGGAGCCGATGTCAGTACCGTAGTATTCGACGATTTCTCGGGCGACCGCACACGACACACGGCAATCGGTAAGCACATAGAAGAAATCCGGCTTGGTTTCGGTCAACTTAATCTGAAACGTATAACGATCCAGCGCCCGTAACCCCTCAAGCGGCGTGTCGTAATCCATCTTGTTGGCTTTGCGGACTCGCTTTAACAACTCATCTGAACCGACGACATATCCTTCAACCTCGGCCAGCAGCGGCGCGGAGAGTTTGGGATCAAACAATCGTTTGATGGAAAAAACGTAATCTTCGGCGGTCAGTTCGCGCTTCTTGCCGCCAAACACCGGATGGTCGGCAAAATAGATGCCCGGCTTCACGCGCATAGTGAAGGTCTTGTGGTTGTCGGTGACTTCTGGCATCGCCACAAGCGTATTCGGAACGGCCTTCAACGGTCGCGCGAGATAGTCATAACGCAGCGGTGTATCAAAAATGGCGTTGTTGACAATGGTGGAGTACAAGTCCGAAACCTTCTGCGGATCCATACTCGACTCTGCAACCTCAAAGGCGTAGCGCAGCACTTTGGTTTTGTCGGGCACATAGGTGGAAGCGGCGGCGGAGGCGGAAGCGGCGGCGGGATTAGATGATGCCGCCAGCACGTGAGCGCCAGATGCCATCAGCACCAGACCAATTAGCGCGGTCAGCTGACCAAATACACCGCTTAGTGACTGCAACCCCATAAATACTCCAAAGGACAGAGTGAAGTAACGACCTGCGATCCGTCGCTACGGCACCAACAAAACGGGGCTCGAAAACGACACGCAACTATACCGAAAACCCTGTCACGGCGGCGTCATATCTCAATCTTGGCGGTGCGAATTTTGCCTTGAAAACCACATTCCGCGGCGAGTTCGTCAAAAGCCGCCGAAACTTTATCAACGGACAGGTCTGCGACGTCGTGGGAGGCGGCTTGCAGAAGCCGATGCGGCACGCCCCAAGGTCGCCAACGAATCGGCTCGGAATCCCCAAACAAGGCCACGATCGGCTTACCCAGCCCGGCGGCAATATGCATCGCGCCGCCATCGGCACAGATTAACAGGTCGACGCCATCCAATCGACGGATAAGCGTGGCCAGATCGTGGGTTTGTACGAAGTCGACGTCGATGGGTGTTCCTGCGAGCAGAGTTTTCAGCACCTGCGCTTTTTCGTCATCTCCGGGGTGAAGCGCGTTATCAGTGGCCCCGGGAGACCAGAATACGCTGAACTTTACCGCGCCAGCCTGTTGGATTTGCCCTGCAAGTGTGGCGAACGACTCCACCGGCCAGCGCTGGGAGGGTTTGCGTGCGCTGAGATGGAGCCCGATGCGAAGCGGATTTGTTAGCCCAACGACAGCCGGCGGCTTCGGTCGACCAACCCGGCAGGGCGGAAAATCAACAACGCTGCCTGATGGTGCGGCAATACCATATGCGCTGGCGATGCGCAGCATGATCTGCGCTTGGTGCAGGCCCTCCATGGCCGCTTTCGACACCACCACGTCGAGGCCGGTGTGTTCGCCGTCGTCGTGCTCAAAACCAATCACCCGACGCGCAGGTGAAGACCACGACTTAGCGATGATGAAACGCGCCAGGCGGATGTTGCGCGGCGTGTAAGTCGGCTCGGCGAGGATCACGTCATCAAACCGCATCCGCCTCAGCTTGAAAAACAAACGAACCAGTGCAAGACGCGCCAGAACGCTGCCCCACCAAGAGTCGGCGTGTTTTCCCTTGGTATAGACGAACACCTCGTCAAGATCCGCGTTGTGCTCCAGAACCGGCGCATTGTATGAATTCACCAGCGCCGCGATATGGGCGTCGGGCAGTTGCTCCCTGAGCAGCCGTATCAGCGGCGTGGTAAGGATTAAATCGCCGATATTCTCGCGACGTACCAGCAGAATTCTGGTTGTTGAATTGGTCAGGTTCATTCAGACGCCTCGGCGGGGAATGGCCCTGCCACGACGAGCAGCTATTATTGTGTTTGCATTGGGTGGGTCGGCGGGCATTCGCCCTGCGACCGCGCTCGCTGCTGGCGACATCTAATTCCTTAGACGAGGGTGGCATAGGCTAAACTCTGCCTTCATTTTATGTCTCTCTGGAGTGAACTTGTGGGTTTTCTCGCTAACAAAAAAATACTTGTCACCGGCCTGCTTTCCAACCGCTCAATCGCCTACGGTATCGCCAAGGCGATGCATCGCGAAGGCGCTGAGCTGGCCTTTACCTACGCAGGTGAAGGCATCAAAGACCGGGTACATAAGCTGGTGCCGGATTTCGGCGGCAAAATTGTGCTGCCATGTGATGTCACACGCGATGATGAGATCGCGGCATGTTTTGACAGTCTCAAGGCC
>JBEILF010000184.1:0-5138 GCA_040379385.1 Burkholderiales bacterium
ATTGCCGCAGCCCTCTCAGCAGCCGCCGTACTGTCACTCAATATCGCTCACGCACAAAACACGAAACCCGCTGAAAAAGCCAAGGTTGGTGAGTTGGAAACCATCACCGTGACTGCCGAGCGCCGCGCGGAGAACATCCAGGACGTGCCATCGTCGATCAGCGCATTGAAGGGCGACACACTCGACGCCATCAACTCCGGCGGTCAAGATATTCGCATGCTTGCGGCACGGGTACCCAGCCTGAACATTGAGTCATCATTCGGTCGCGCTTTCCCGCGTTTCTATATCCGTGGCTTGGGCAATGGCGACTTTGATTTGAATGCATCACAGCCAGTCTCGTTGGTGTACGACGATGTTGTTCAAGAAAATCCGATTCTTAAAGGTTTTCCGATTTTTGACTTAGAACAGATCGAAGTCTTGCGTGGCCCGCAAGGCACACTGTTCGGTCGCAACTCACCGGCTGGCGTGATCAAGTTCGAATCCGCCAAACCGCGCTTTGCCAACGAAGCCTATGTGAACATTAGCCATGGCAAATACAACACCTCCAATCTGGAGGGTGCTCTGAACCTGCCGCTGAACAAAGAAGTGGCGATCCGCCTCTCAACCCAGTTGCAAGGTCGTGATGGTTGGGTGATCAATCAGCGCCCAGGCCCCACAGGCCGCCTCGAAGGCTACCGCGACAATGCGTTCCGTTTACAAACGCTTTACAAGCCAAACGACTCATTCAGCGCGCTGTTCAACTTCCACAACCGCGACTTGAGTGGTTCGGCACGTGTATTTCGCGCCAACATCATCAAGCCGGGCACCAACGACTTCGTCGCCAACTTCGATCCGTCCAAAGTGTTCTACGATGGTCGCAACCAGCAGGACGTGACCAATAACGGCGGCAGCATGCGCTTGAAGTGGGAATTCGCCAACACTACGCTGCACTCCATTACCGGCTTGGAAAAGGTCACCTCTTTTTCTCGCGGGGACATCGACGGTGGTTTCAGTGCGGTCTTCATGCCTGGTGGGAGCACGCCTGGCGTCATTCCGTTTGCCGCAGAATCCGCCGACGGCCTGCCGAACCATCGCCAGCTGACTCAGGAATTCCGTCTGGAATCGAAAGGCAAGGGTCTTAAGTGGTTGATCGGCGCGTATTACTTCGACGAACAGATCGATATCGACAGCATCAACTACGACTCACTGGCCCCCGGTAACCCACGCAACGGTTTTGCCAAACAAAATCAGAAGAACAAAGCGTACGCAGTGTTCGGCTCTGTCAACACGGACCTGACCAGCACATTCAACTTGCGCGCCGGTATGCGTTACACCAACGACAAGAAAGACTTCTACGCAGACCGGCTGATCGCCCCGCCGTTCTCGCCAACCTTCATTGGCCGCAGAACGACCAACACCTCCGCGTCAAACGTGAGTGGCGATGTTGCGGGCACGTTGAAGCTCTCAGCTGACACCAACGTCTACGCACGTGTTGCAACCGGTTTCCGCGCACCGTCGATTCAGGGTCGTCTGTTGTTTGGTGACCAGCTCTCGGTTGCCAACTCCGAAAAAGTCACGTCGGTTGAAGCCGGTATCAAGACCGATCTGTTCAACAAGCGCGCTCGTATCGCCGCAAACGTGTTCTCGTATGAAGTCAAAGACCAGCAAATCACCGCAGTCGGTGGTGCCACCAACTTCAACCGTTTGCTCAACGCAGCAAAGACCAGCGGCAGCGGTGCAGAACTTGATCTGCAAGCCTATCTGACCGATACCCTACTGTTGACCGTCAGCGGCAGCTTGAACGACACCAAGATCAAGGACGGCAGCCTCGCCATCCAGGCATGCGGCGCACCTTGCACGGTGTTGGATCCAGCCGCTGTAGGCCGTCCCGGCACCTTCTCGATTAACGGCAACCCACTGCCACAGGCACCGAAGTACGTTGCCAACGTGACACTGCGGTATTCGATTCCAGTGGCTGGCGGTGAGTACTTTGTCTATACCGATATGGCCTATCGTAGCAAGATCAATTTCTTCCTCTATGAATCACGTGAGTACACCGGCAAGGCACTTACCGAGACGGGCCTCCGCTTCGGTTACAAGTGGGCGGACGGCAAGTACGAAGCGGCGATATATGGTCGCAACATCACCAATCAAATTCGTATGGTGGGTGGTATCGACTTCAACAATCTGACTGGCTTCATCAACGAGCCACGTTTTTGGGGTGCGCAGTTCAAGGCAAACTTCTAAAAACGCAGTTACGCGCAATAAACGAAACCCCGCGCTTGCTGCGGGGTTTTTTTCGCCATCGGTTATCCTTCTTGTCTCAAGCGGGAAAAGTCCTTCGACTTGCCACCGATCACTGGAGAGTTGACCATCATGATTACCGTTCATCACCTCGAACACTCCCGCTCACAGCGAATTCTGTGGCTACTCGAAGAACTTGGACTTCCCTACCAGCTGAAGATCTATAAACGCGACGCCAAAACCCGTCTTGCGCCCGAAGAACTCAAGAAAATTCATCCCCTTGGCAAATCACCCGTCATCGTTGACAAGGGCGAAGTGGTCGCAGAGTCCGGCGCGATCATTGAGTATCTGGTGGAAACCTATGGCACCAAGGCAAAGGGGGAACTAGCGAAGCTACAGCCGAGTGTCGGTAGTGCCGAACACCGCCAGTGCCGCTTCTGGATGCACTATGCAGAAGGTTCCCTCATGAATTGGCTGGTCATGAAGCTGGTATTTGCGACGATTCCAACCCAGCCGATGCCGTTCTTTGCGCGACCGATTGCGCGTGGTATCTCAGATGCTGTGATCAACAAGTTGATTGACCCTAACCTCAATACCGCCCTTGCCTTCATGGAAGCACATCTTGCCACACACGAATGGTTCTCGGGAGCCAACCTATCAATGGCGGATTTCCAGATGAGTTTTGCGGTGGACGCGGCGCTCTCACGAGTTGCCAAGGGCAAGCACTACCCCAAGCTGCGTCACTTCAAACAGCGGATGGAGGCGCGACCCGCCTACCAACGGGCCTTGCAAAAAGGCGGCCCCACCCTCGCCGACTTTCAAATCAAAAAGTAGGCTGACCGGGCAGGACAACATTGTCGATGAGGCGAATCTCCGCGCCTCCCGCAACTTGCGGTGTATACACCGCGCCGAGCCGTCGGCCCCAGCGTTCTTCGATGTAGTCCACCCGAAAGCCGAGTCTCTCAAGCTGCGCTCGCACCTCTTGGCAAGATAACGACAGATTGGCTAAGGTCTGCGACCATTCGGTTGCCAGTGCGCGTTGCGCCGTGTTCAATCGGCGATTGCGACTACTCATGGCAAGTCCATCCGGCTCGCGAACGGTCGCGCACGCCACGATACGTGTGGAATGCTGGAATGCGTGCAGCATCTCGCGAACCAACAACAATTGTTGAAAGTCCTTTTCACCAAAATAGGCGACCTCTGCGCCAACCACATTGAGTAACTTCAACACCACCGTGAGCATGCCGTCGAAATGTCCCGGCCGGTACTCGCCTTCCAAGACGCGGCTGATCTCGGTCTCGCTGATACGATAGCGGTACTGATCGGGATAAAGCGTTTCATAGGTGGGTGCGAACACGAACTGGCAGCCCGCCTGTTCCAGCATGGCACAGTCTTCATCGAAGGTCTGTGGATATGCTGCGAGATCACTCGCGTTGTTGAACTGTGTCGGGTTTACGTAGATCGTCGCAACGACGTGCTGATTTTCGCCAAGCGCACGCGCAACCAACGAAATGTGGCCAGCGTGTAACGCGCCCATGGTCGGCACCACAGCGATTGACCCACTCGCCGGTTTCACAGCCTGCCATTCGGCGAGTGTACGAAAGACAGTGATCGCCATCTTTACGCGTAACTCTCTGCTGCGGTGGGAAAAGTGCCGGCCTTAACAGCGCGATCAAACGCGTTGAGGCCGTCGAGCGACACCGATGGGACATCCGCAAACACACGAACAAAGCGCGGAATATTTGGGTTGAGGCCCAGCATGTCTTGCAACACCAACACCTGACCATCGACATCCACGCCGGCACCGATGCCGATGATCGGCACAGACACAGACTCCGCCACCAACTTACCGAGTGATGCTGGCACGCCCTCCGCCACCATGGCAAATACACCGGCTGCCTCAAGCGCCTTCGCGTCGGCAACGATTTGTGCCGCAGCAGCAGACTCACGCCCCTGTACTTTGAAGCCGCCGAAGGCATTCACAAACTGTGGTGTCAGTCCGACGTGGCCCATCACCGGAACTCCCGCTGTCACCAAGCTGCGAATCGTCTCAAGATTACCTTCCGCGCCTTCGATCTTGATCGCATTCGCTCCCGCGCGGAGCAGCCGTTGCGCAGCACTGACAGCCTCCGCGAGCCCTTTGCGGTGCTCCAGAAACGGCATATCGGTCACCAAAAATTTGCCTCCTGCGCCGCGCGCGACCGCACTGGTGTGCAAGCACATCATATCGACATCGGCTTGCAGCGTGCTCGGATGCCCGTGCACCACCATGGCCACCGAGTCACCAACAAGCAGGAAGTCGATATCGGTCTTTGCCAACAACTGCGCATACGGATAGTCGTAACACGTGACACAGGAGATTTTCGCGTGCGCTTTTTTTCGCTTCACAAAGTCTGGGATTTGCATAGGATTCTCAATTTGCCGAAGGGCTCTGCACAAGACTTACAGTATGGTCCCGGGTTTTGTGCATGACATAGCCAGCGAGTTGTCGTGTCGGCGCAATATGTTGATGAAGGTTTGGGAGGTTGATGTCATTCCAAAACGCCTTGAGCTGCGCATCCCATTCCGCGTTCGAAAGATTCAGGTAACGTACAAAAAATGATGTTGGATCGTATTTTGCCGCTTCACGCAAGCGGGTACCGCGCTCGTAGTACCAGTGAAACAAGTCAGTCTCCAAGGCATCAAGATAAATCGAGATGTCGAGTTTCCCGGCTGTAAACACCGGCTGTAAGGCATTGATCCCTTCGACCACCAAAATGTCAGAAGGTGCAATTTCGCGCCCCGCATCAGACGAAACATCGTAGGTTTGATGGGAGTAAGTCGGCACAACGACCCTGCCGCCATCTTTCCCGCCGCCCTTGCCACCCCCGCGAACTGCGTCCAGAAACGCACTAAATGCGTGATGATCGTAACTC
>JBEILF010000185.1:0-5132 GCA_040379385.1 Burkholderiales bacterium
TATAGCGAAACGGAAATTGAGGGCATGATGGCTGCGCGTGTTACTGCGGAGCCGAAGGAAACTTGAGCCTCGTGGCACAGCGTTCATTAGACTAAAGGCGACGGCCGCGACAGTAGCGATATAAAAAATGTCGCCCCGGCGCATTTACGTAACTAAGCCGGGATGACAGGCTTAGATTGGTGGCCTAGCTACATTCCGGCACAAAACTGCCGAGCGCGTTGCCGCCGAGCCGCGCCAAGACAATTTGCCAAGTTAGCCCCATTTTGTGTATGATGACGTCATATATCATCATTACTTGTCAAGCACTGCACAGGAGAGCGCCATGCGAACCATCATAGACCTGCCTGCCGCACAAATTGAGGCACTGCGTCGCCTTGAAGAACGTGACAGCGTTTCACGCGCCGAATTGATCCGTCAAGCCGTGGCGGAGTACGTGGTTAAACACGTCGAACACACAGACGCCTTTGGCGCTTGGAAAGGGCGTAAACCGAAAGTTGATGGCGTGACGTATCAACAGAAGCTGCGCGACGAATGGGAGCGCTAGGCAGTGCGCGCAATATTTGATAGCAATATCCTGATCGACTATCTCAACGGCTTCCCGCAGGCAAAAAAAGAGCTTGCACTCTACGAGTCCCGCGCCATCAGTGTGCTGAGCTGGATCGAGATCATGGCGGGCTGTGAACCAGAAGCCGATGCCGCGACCAGATCGTGGCTGGCAAGCTTTGAGGTTATCGCGCTAGAAGGCCCCATTGCAGACCGCGCTGCGCGGCTGCGTCGCGAATCGAACGCCAAGAAGATTCGACTGCCCGACGCGATTATTCTTGCAACTGCGGCGGAAAAGGGTTTGATACTTGTCACGCGCAATAGCAAAGATTTTGATGCCAAACTTCCCATCGTTCGTATCCCGTATGTCCTTAAGTAAAGGTCGCTCGAAAATGCCAAATTCCTCATTGCGCAGACACGTTCTGCTTAGTTTTGTCCTATCAATATCTGTGTTGGTGAGCGTCTCCGCGCAAGAGCCCGCCAAATCAGCGGACGCCACGAAAGACGCAGCAAAGCAAGCGCCGAAGAAAAAATGGGACGTGAACAACCCGCCGGGTGAGAAAGCAACTGTCAACCTCGATACCAAAACCGGGACGTGGATGACAGTCGATGTCAGCCCCGATGGCAAACAGATCGTGTTTGATCTGCTGGGTGATTTGTACATCATGCCGATTTCGGGGGGTGACGCCAAGCCGCTCACCAGCACGATGGCGTGGGAAATGCAGGCGCGGTTTTCACCGGACGGTAAACGCATCACCTATATGTCCGATGCCGGTGGTGGTGACAACGTTTGGATCATGAACGTTGATGGCAGCAATGCACGTGAAGTTAGCAAAGAAACTTACCGCATGATGAACAACCCGGTGTGGCATCCAAACGGCCAATACATCGCCGCGCGCAAACACTACACTGGCACACGTTCGGTGGGTTCAGGCGAGATTTGGCTGTTTCACGCCAGCGGCAGCGGTGCAGGTGGCACAGAGCGAGAAAAACAAGACGGTGTGCAGCTCAACGAAAAGCCGAACTGGCAAAAAGATTTGGGCGAGCCGGCGTTCTCGCCGGATGGTCGTTATTTGTATTACTCGCAAGACACCACGCCGGGCACCACCTTCGAGTACAACAAAAATTCCAACACGCAGATTTACCAAATCTTCCGGCGTGATTTGCAAAGCGGCAAAACTATCGCTTTTGTCAGTGGGCCGGGTGGGGCGGTGCGGCCGGTGCCTTCGCCTGACGGCAAACAACTCGCCTTCGTGCGTCGTGTGCGTGAACAAAGCACACTCTTCCTAAAAGACCTCAAGACCGGCGCGGAAACCCCCGTGTGGGGCGAGCTTGAGCGTGACATGCAGGAAGCTTGGGCGATACACGGCGTCTATCCGGCGTTCGCGTGGATGCCGGACAGCAAAGAAATTGTGGTGTGGGCGAAAGGCAAAATCTGGCGTGTTGATCCGTTTAGGAAGTCTGCCAAAGAGATTCCGTTTCATGTCAAACACACCCGCGAAATTCGCAAAGCCGTGCGGTTCCCGATCGAAGTCGCGCCGGATACGTTCGACATCAAGCAGCTTCGTTGGGTGAATGTTTCCCCGACCGGAGATCGTGTGGTTTATTCTGCACTTGGTCATCTTTACCTAAAGGTGATGCCGTCGGGAACACCGCAGCGGCTGACCAAACAGACCACCCACTTCGAGTTCTTCCCAGAGTTCTCGCGTGACGGCAGTAAGGTCGTGTTCACAACTTGGCACGACCAACAACTCAGCTCGGTGCGTGTGTTGGATTTGAAGTCCGGCAAAGAGACTATTCTCACGGACGAACCTGGCCACTACCTCGAACCGGCATTTTCGCCTGACGGCAAAAGTGTGGCATTTGTGAAATCGCGCGGCGGCTTTTTGACATCCCCGCTGTATGGTGCCGAGACGGGTGTACATATCGTCGCGGCCGATGGTAGCGGCAAATCACAACTCATCAGTGAAGACGGGCGTAACCCACAATTCAGTGCGGACAACGACCACGTTTATGTCACGCGTACCGTCTTCACCGGCGAGGTGGATTGGGTGAATAATCTGGTGCGCGTCAAACGCGATAAATCGGAAGAGCAGATCGTGGCGAAAAGTGAATTCGCCAACGACTTTGCGCTGTCGCCGGATGGTAAGTGGCTCGCTTTCCGTGAACGCTTCCAAACCTTTGTCACGCCGATGCCGCTGGCCGGTCGCCCGGTGACGGTCGGCAAGAGGTCCACCAACCTCCCGCTAAAACAACTTTCCGTGAACTCGGGCGACTACTTGCATTGGTCCGGCGATAGCCAAACCGTCCATTTTTCATTTGGCGATGAGTTATTCAGCCGACCGCTGAAGGAAGCCTTCGCCTTTATCGACGGCGCACCTGACAAACTGCCGCCGAATCCGGAGAAGGGTGTAAAGATCGGTTTGAGCGTGATGGCTGATAAACCCGCCGCGACGACGGTAATCTCCGGCGCACGCATCATCACGATGAAGGGTGACGAAGTCATCAACGATGGTCGCATCGTGGTGAAGGGTAATCGCATTGCCGCTATTGGCAAAGCGGCGGACGTCGCGATTCCGGCGGGGGCAAGCCAAATTGATGCTCGCGGTAAGAGCATCATCCCCGGCTTGGTCGATGTGCATTGGCATGGTGGTATGGGCGCGCAAGGCATTGTGCCGCAGCAAAGCTGGGTGAACTACGGTTCACTGGCCTTTGGTGTCACAACGCTGCATGACCCATCCAACGATACCGCTACCATCTTTACGGTGAGTGAATTACAGCGCGCCGGGCAGGTGGTTGGTCCGCGTATTTTCTCCACCGGCACCATTCTGTACGGCGCGAAATCGACCTTCACGGCGGAGGTGAACAGCCTCGAAGATGCGCTGACCCACTTAAAACGTATGAAAGCTGCTGGTGCCTATACCGTGAAGAGTTACAACCAGCCGCGACGTGATCAACGCCAGCAGGTATTGGAGGCGGCGCGCCAGACCGGCATGATGGTGGTGCCGGAGGGCGGATCATTGTTTCAACACAATATGAACATGATCATCGACGGCCATACCGGTATTGAGCACGCCATTCCAGTGGCTAACGCCTACGATGATGTCAAACAACTTTGGTCGCAGACTCAGGTCGGATACACACCGACCTTCAACGTCGGCTACGGCGGGCTTGATGGGGAACACTATTGGTACGCCAAGAGTGATGTGTGGTTACACCCATTGCTGACCAAATATGTGCCGCGTGCGTTGCTGCAATCGCGTGCGGTACGCCGCCCGATGGCACCCGAGGAGGACTACAACATTCTCAAAGTCGCCAAGACCGCGACCGAATTGCAACGCACCGGTGTGGCCGTCAATATCGGTGCGCACGGCCAGCGCGAAGGGCTTGGTTCACATTGGGATATCTGGATGGGGGCGAAGGGCGGCATGACTGCGCTCGAAGCCATCCGTACCGGCACCATCAACGGTGCCAAGTATCTGGGGATGGAGAAAGATGTCGGCTCACTCGAAGTCGGCAAACTGGCGGACCTCATCATCATTGACGCCGACGTGCTGGCGGATGTCTACAAAACCGACCGTATCACCCATGTGATGCAAAACGGTCGGGTGTTTGATGTGGCGACGATGAATGAAGTCGGTGCCACACCAAAAGCGCGCAAGCCGTTCTTCTTTGAGTCTGCGGCAGGCGTGGCGCAGGGCTTTGTGTCGATCACCTCAATGGGTGAGTTATATGGGCACGATTACGCCGTGTGTAATCATGTGCACTAAACACTAGGCCGGACGGGTGTTTTCAGGCAGTTTTGTCTGGAAACGCCCGTGGATATTCGAGTTTTGAGAAAGGTCGGATCGGTCCCTGATCGTTGGCCCGAGCTGTTTCTGCCAAGGCGCGCTACTTTGGTGCGATGACCACGCTGATTGCATCACACGCATGCAGATGGGTCGCGCAAGAACCCAATTCACGCACCAATTCGTGGCGTGATTTTTGCTCAAGGTTAGCCGTAGACAACTAATAAAAACACCGAGGAGAGGCCATGGACAATGAATTGCTGAAAAAACTTGCGCACTTGAAAATCCTGCTCAAGCGCAACGGCGGCATTGCCGTCGATATCACTCAACTGATCGCGGACCGCGCGTATGCCCGCGACCTGCTGACAAAAGCCGAGGACATTGACTCGGAAGAAATCGTCCTGCTGGCGCTGGACTTAAAGGACAAGCTGGGCCTGTTAGCACCCCTGCCAGCGTCATCAACCGCGCCGGAGAAGGCGGCTGACGGAGAAGAAAAACCCAAGCCGACACAAAAATACGTGCTGGGTACTCGCGGCTAGCCTGAACATTTCATGCGGGCGCGTTCGAAAGTGGGCGAGTAGGTGAACAGGCGAGCGATTTTGTGCCTGACCGAGCACAGCATAGCGGGCTATGCTTCGGCAGCAAGGCGGAACATTGCCGTCCTATCGCCCGAAAGCAAACCTGCAGCCCGCATCCACAGCAAGAGAGACACGCGCCAAATTGGTTTGCCAATCTTGCCAATCTTGCCACTCGCCCGGTAGCAACGGCCTGCTAAGCAACCGGCGACGCATGAAGTATTCA
>JBEILF010000186.1:0-5099 GCA_040379385.1 Burkholderiales bacterium
GCCCCGCAGGTTTTGCGGGATGCGAGTCCGGCGAACGCCGCCGACCTTCCGAGTGCGGTATGAGGGAGTCATCTATGATCGGCTTCCAAACGCTGCTGCTAAAGGAAATCTTGCGATTCTGGAAGGTGGGCTTTCAAACCGTTGTTGCTCCAGTGTTGACGGCAATTCTGTACTTGTTGATTTTTTCCCACGTCATGTCGGGTACCGCCGCCGCGTTTCCTGGCGTAAGCTACGAGCAGTTCCTGATCCCGGGGCTTGCGATGATGTCCATGTTACAAAATGCGTTTGCCAATACGTCGTCTTCGCTTATTCAGTCAAAGATTACCGGCAATATTCTCTTTATTCTGTTGCCGCCTCTGTCTCACTGGAATTTCTACTTCGCCTATGTGCTGGCGGCCATCGTTCGAGCGCTGGCGGTTGGCGTGGGAGTATTCTTGGTCGGCTTGATAATGGCGCACATTCCTGTGCATAACGGCGCGTGGATTCTAACCTTTGCGTTGCTGGGAAGTGCCATGTTGGGGGCGATGGGGATGATCGCTGGCCTTTGGGCCGACAAATTTGACCAACTCGCGGCCTTTCAGAATTTCATCATCATGCCGCTGACATTTTTGTCCGGGGTGTTTTACTCCATTTACTCCCTGCCGCCTTTTTGGCAGCTGCTGTCCCACTTGAATCCGTTCTTTTACTTGATCGATGGATTTCGCTACGGATTCTTCGGTAAATCTGATGTTTCCGTTTGGTTATCACTTGGCGTCACAACATTTGCATTTTTGTGCCTCTCGATAGTGACACTTGCCCTGCTAAAATCGGGTTACAAACTGAGGCAATAACCATGGTCACCCCTACTCAAATCGAAGGCTACTTGCAGGACAAACTCAACTGTGAGTACCTCGCGGTTGAGGGCGATGGAGCACATTTTCAGGCTGTTATCGTCTCATCGGCATTCGATGGCAAGTCTCGTGTTGCCCGACATCAAGTCGTCTACGGTGCTCTGGGAGATCGCATGCGCGAGGAAATTCACGCGCTGTCTATGAAAACCCTGACGCCCGCCGAATGGCACGCGCAGTCTCCCGCTTCCAGCCTTTAGCCTACCAAGGATCTTTCTATGCAAAAACTCAAAATCCGGGGCGGTAAGTCGCTCAGCGGATCGGTTCGCATTTCCGGTGCAAAGAATGCTGCGCTACCCATTATCTCGGCGTCGCTGCTGAGTGCCGAGCCGCTGGTGCTGACAAATGTGCCTCGGCTCAATGATATCGGCACGATGGTCGAGCTGCTGGTGCAGATGGGGGTTAAGGCTGACCGCAGCGCCGAGTCACTGATGTTGTCCGCCGCGAGCATTGTTGATAACACCGCGCCCTACGAGATGGTGAAGACCATGCGCGCGTCCATCTTGGTGCTAGGGCCGCTATTGGCTCGGTTTGGCGAGGCGAAAGTATCGCTGCCCGGTGGTTGCGCCATCGGTGCGCGGCCGGTGGATTTGCATATCAAGGGGCTCCAAGCCATGGGCGCTTCGATTACCATCGAAGCGGGTTACATTCTGGCGCGCGCCTCAAGGCTAAAAGGCGCGCGTATTTTGATGGAGACGGTCACCGTCACGGGAACAGAAAATCTGATGATGGCTGCCTGTCTGGCTGATGGGACCACGACGCTCGAAAATGCCGCGCGGGAGCCTGAGGTGGTCGATTTGGCGCGTTGCTTGATTGCGATGGGGGCAAAAATTCGTGGTCACGGCACCGACAAGATCACCGTCGTAGGCGTGGAGAAGCTGCACGGCGCGAGTTACGCTGTGATGCCTGATCGAATCGAGACCGGAACGTTCCTGGTCGCCGTTGCGGCGACGGGCGGCGACGTTACCTTGACCAACGCGGCCCCAGATACGCTTGACGCAGTGATTGATCGCTTGCGTGACTCCGGTGCCACCATTACGGTAACCGCTGACACCATGCGCATCGTCGCTAACAAACGTCCAAAACCCATTAGCTTGAAAACTGCGCCGTATCCGGCATTCCCCACCGATATGCAGGCGCAGTTTATTGCGCTGAACTGTATTGCCTCTGGCACCGCAGTCGTGACTGAAACGATTTTTGAGAACCGCTTTATGCATGTACAAGAGTTGATGCGGCTTGGCGCAAACATTGATATTGAAGGTAATACCGCAATTGTGCATGGTGTGGAAAAATTGACCGGCGCAGGTGTGATGGCAACCGATTTACGCGCTTCGGCGTGCTTGGTGATCGCCGGTTTGGTCGCACACGGCGAGACGATCATCGACCGTATCTACCACCTTGACCGCGGATATGACCATATCGAAGCCAAGCTGACAGCGCTCGGCGCGCAGATTGAGCGTGTGAACTAGAGGTATCGCAAAACCCGGTTTGTAAAACAAACGTATGTAACCAACGAGACTTGATGTGATTACGATTGCCCTGTCGAAGGGTCGAATTTTTGAAGACACACTGCCGCTACTGGCGGCAGCGGGATTAACGCCGTCTGAGGATCCGGAAAAGTCGCGCAAGCTCATCATTGGCACCAACCGCGTCGATGTACGCGTGGTGATTGTGCGTGCCTCCGACGTGCCAACCTATGTGCAATACGGCGCGGCGGATTTGGGTGTTGCCGGCAAAGATGTGTTGCTTGAGTCGAACTCGCAAGGTATCTACCAGCCGCTCGATTTGAAAATCGGCAAGTGCCGGATGATGGTCGCCGTCCAAAATGGCTTTGACTATGCTGCTGCGGTGAAGCGCGGTGCCCGTCTTAATGTCGCTACCAAATACGTCGAGACGGCGCGCGAGCACTTTTCGAAGAAGGGCATGCATGTCAATCTCATCAAGCTGTATGGCTCGATGGAATTGGCACCGTTAACCGGGTTGGCAGAGGCAATTGTGGATCTCGTTTCCACCGGCAGCACATTAAATGCGAACAATCTCATCGCCGTCGAGGAGATCATGCCAATATCGTCGCGGCTGATTGTCAATCGCGCCGCGTTGAAATTAAAGCATAACGAGATCCAGCCGCTGATCGATGCCTTCGCAGCAGCGGTTGACGCAGGGTAAATTCAATGACGACTATTGTTTCTTAGCGGGCATCTTCAGGCAAAAATGTCTGAATCAGGCCGTCTTTACTAGAGTTTGTAGTTTATCGTAGGCCAATTGCTGGTTGAATATGTTGAATATCCGTGCACTGCAATCGAATAACACCTGCTTCGAGGCTGACCTGTCGGCCTTGCTGGCCTTCGAGTTGGCACAAGACCCGCAGCTGGAGGTGCGTGTACAAGACATCCTCAGCGATATAAAGACGCGTGGCGACACCGCCTTGCTCGAAACAACCATGAAATTTGACCGCTGGACGCCAAGCTCGGCGGCGGCACTCGAGATTGATAAAGCGACCCTCCAACATGCGCTAAACACGCTCGATAAATCGGTACGCGCTGCACTCGAGGCAGCGGCTGATCGTATTCGTCGTTACCACGAGCGCCAACTACAGCCATCGTGGCGCTACACTGAGCCTGACGGCACCGTGCTCGGCCAGCAAATCACGCCGTTGGATCGCGCTGGACTCTACGTTCCAGGAGGTAAGGCAGCTTACCCATCGTCGGTTCTGATGAACGCCGTTGCCGCCAAAGTTGCCGGCGTCCGCGAGCTCATCATGGTGACCCCAACGCCTGATGGTGTGGTCAATGAAACAGTACTGGCGGCGGCAGCGCTGGCGGGGGTTGACCGCGTATTTCGTGTTGGTGGCGCGCAAGCGGTCGGCGCGCTGGCGTATGGCACCTCCACCATTCCTGCGGTCGACAAGATTGTCGGGCCCGGTAACGCCTATGTCGCGGCGGCTAAACGCTTTGTGTTTGGTGTGGTCGGTATCGACATGGTTGCGGGCCCTTCGGAAATTTTGGTGATTGCCGACGGCACCACCGACCCCCGCTGGGTGGCGATGGATTTGTTCTCGCAGGCAGAGCACGATGAAATTGCGCAGGCGATTCTGTTGTGCCCGGATCCGGCCTACATTAAGCGCGTGGTTGAGGCGATGGAATCACTGTTGGTCGGTATGCCGCGTGCCGATATCATCCGAGAATCGCTCAGCAATCGTGGCGCATTGATTACTGTGCGGGACTTGGATGAAGCGTGTGAGTTGTCAAACCGCATTGCGCCTGAGCATTTGGAATTGTCGGTAGCGGAACCGGATTTACTGCTGCCAAAGCTGCGCCACGCAGGTGCCATTTTCATGGGACCGTTTTCGTCTGAATCAATCGGCGACTACTGCGCAGGCCCCAACCACGTGTTGCCAACTTCGCGCACCGCGCGTTTCTCCTCCCCTCTCGGCGTTTATGATTTTCAGAAACGCTCGTCAATCATTCAGGTCTCCGCAGCCGGTGCCGTTTCGCTCGGTCGGGTTGCCTCGACTTTGGCGCGAAGTGAGGGTCTGGAAGCGCATGCGCAGTCAGCAGATATGCGGTTGCAGCAATGAGCGCGGTCGGTGGCGTCATTCGTAGCGAGATTGCAACCTTGGCTGCCTACCACGTGCAGGATGCGGCAGGCTACATCAAGCTCGACGCCATGGAAAATCCGTTTCCGCTGCCCGATGGATTACGGGAAGGACTCGCAACACACCTGTCAAAGGTCGCGGTCAACCGCTATCCCGATCCCGCTGCCGTGGCACTAACCAAGGCGCTGCGTAACGCGATGGGGATCCCGAAGGAGCTGGACATTCTGCTTGGTAATGGGTCTGACGAAATCATTCAGATGCTCGCCATGGCCTGCGCAAAACCTGGCGCGAAACTGCTATCGGTCGAGCCGGCGTTTGTCATGTTCAAAATGATCGCCACCTTTTGCGGCATGACGTACGTCGGCGTGCCCCTGAGGGCAGCCGACTTCAGACTTGACGCCGATGCCATGCTGGCTGCGATTACCGAACACCAACCCGCGCTGACTTTTCTCGCCTATCCCAACAATCCGACCGGCAATTTGTTTGATCGCGAGGATGTCCGAAGGATCATTCGTGCGTCGCTAGGTCTCGTGGTCATTGACGAAGCTTAATTCGCATTTTCATCGCAGTCTATCCAAGACGAAATCAGCCAGGTGCCGAATGCGGTCGTGATGCGC
>JBEILF010000187.1:0-5045 GCA_040379385.1 Burkholderiales bacterium
TCTCACCGAGCGTGCTCGTATGGGCAAGCTGGATCCCGTTATTGGGCGTGATGATGAGATCCGGCGCGCGATTCAGGTGCTACAACGCCGCACCAAGAACAATCCGGTATTAATCGGCGAACCTGGCGTCGGCAAGACAGCCATCGTTGAAGGTCTGGCACAACGTATCATCAACGGTGAAGTGCCGGAAAGCCTGAAAGGCAAACGCGTGCTATCGCTTGACATGGCCGCCTTGCTTGCGGGTGCCAAGTATCGGGGAGAGTTTGAGGAACGCCTCAAAACTGTCTTGAAGGAGCTTGCGCAGGATCAGGGGCAGACCATCGTCTTTATTGATGAGTTACACACCATGGTGGGAGCCGGTAAGGCCGAAGGTGCCATGGACGCCGGCAATATGTTGAAGCCCGCGCTGGCGCGCGGCGAGTTGCATTGCATCGGTGCAACCACACTCGACGAATACCGCAAATATGTGGAAAAGGATGCGGCGCTTGAGCGCCGGTTTCAAAAGGTGCTGGTCAATGAGCCGTCGGTGGAATCGACCATCGCCATCCTGCGCGGGCTGCAGGAAAAATACGAACTGCATCATGGTGTAGAAATTACCGACCCAGCCATTGTTGCTGCTGCTGAGTTATCCAACCGTTACATCACAGATCGGTTCTTGCCGGACAAAGCGATTGATCTCATTGATGAAGCGGCTGCGCGCATCAAAATGGAAATCGATTCCAAACCTGAGGTCATGGATAAGTTGGACCGGCGTCTCATCCAGCTGAAAATTGAACGTGAGGCCGTGCGTAAGGAAAAAGATGAGGCTTCACAAAAACGTCTTGCGCTGATCGAAGAAGAAATTGATCGTGCGGAGCGCGAATACTCTGATCTTGAAGAGATTTGGAAAGCCGAAAAATCGCAGTTGCAGGGCACACAACATATTAAGGAAGAGATCGAGCGCATTCGCGCGCAAATGGCGGACCTACAGCGCAAGGGACAGTTCGACAAACTCGCGGAACTCCAATACAGCAAGCTGCCGCAACTTGAAGCGCAACTGAGGCATGCGGAGAAAGACGACGCGCAACCGGCCAAAACACGACTTCTGCGCACCCATGTCGGTGCTGAGGAGATTGCCGAGGTGGTATCTCGTGCCACGGGAATTCCGGTTTCGAAGATGATGCAGGGAGAGCGGGAAAAGCTTGTTCACATGGAGGCAAAATTACACGAACGTGTGATCGGCCAAGACGAGGCAGTTCGGCTCGTGTCGGATGCTATCCGTCGCTCAAGGGCAGGGCTTGGCGACCCAAACCGCCCCTACGGTTCGTTCCTCTTTCTCGGGCCGACGGGTGTCGGTAAAACAGAACTGTGCAAGGCACTGGCCAGTTTTCTCTTCGACTCCGAAGACCACATGATCCGTATCGACATGTCGGAGTTTATGGAAAAACACTCGGTTGCGCGCATGATCGGCGCGCCGCCCGGCTACGTGGGATACGATGAGGGCGGTTATTTGACGGAAGCGGTGCGGCGTAAACCGTATTCGGTCATCTTGCTCGATGAAGTTGAGAAGGCGCACCCGGATGTGTTCAACGTGTTGCTGCAAGTACTCGACGATGGTCGCATGACTGATGGACAGGGCCGCACTGTGGATTTCAAGAACACCGTCATTGTCATGACGTCCAACTTGGGATCGCAGCAGATTCAAGCTATGTCTGGGTCAGACTATGGTGTGGTAAAGCTTGCGGTGATGGCAGAAGTCAAAAACTACTTCAAGCCCGAGTTCGTTAACCGGATCGACGAAGTGGTGGTGTTCCACGCGCTCGACGAGGCAAACATTGCCTCCATCGCCAAGATTCAGTTGGCGGGTCTGGTGGCGCGCTTGGCGGCAATGGAACTGCAACTCGACGTGAATGTGGAGGCGATGACGGAGATTGCCAAGGCGGGATTTGACCCGGTTTATGGCGCACGACCGCTGAAGCGCGCCATCCAACAACAAATCGAGAACCCGCTTGCCAAGGCGATCCTGGAAGGCAAATACCCGCCAAACTCGGTGGTACACGTGGCGGCAAAAAATGGTGGGATCGTGTTCAGCTAACCATGCAAAGCCGCCCGCAGCATGAATGCGGTAGGAGTATCGGGGTGAATGATCGATTGAGGCGGCTTCTATCGCGAGGTCAAACTGCTTGCTGCTGGCCGCACTCTTAGCATCATCGATTGCGTGGCGTGAAGTCCGCTTTCACGCTGGTTTTAAGGCGCGCACAGCCCCCGCTGCCTCAATGTCCGGAAAGTCAAGCTGCGGACGGCATCCAGTTGGCTCCCATCCGTTCAGCCGACAGACTTGGCGTGTCAGACGAGTTGCCTTGGTAGATTGGGCTTCGCGCCGTGACGGTGGGGTTTCGTCACCGCGTAGGTGGGTTTCGTCCAAATCTGCAAGCGGACCCGGCGTAGATGGGATAATGTTCAGGCAGCGGTTGGCGGGTGAGATTAATGGTGGTTTGCCAGCCGCACCTCGACTTTCATCTTATATCCATCTATGGCTTCAACATTTCGTAAATTTCGCTACGCATTAGCGCCATTAGGCGCAGGATTATTGTTCGGTTGCTCTGGGGATCGCTTACCTCAGACCGCCGCGACGATCGCACTTAAGGAATGCCGGGTTCCGGGTGTCGAAACTGCGCTCAAGTGTGCAACTCATGAGGTCTTTGAGAATCGAGAGACCAAGTCGGGCCGCAAGATCAGTCTGAATTTGGTTGTTTACCCTGCCTCGGCCCGCATCAAGGAGCCCGATCCGATTTTCATTTTTGCTGGTGGCCCGGGGCAAGCGGCAACCGACGTGATTGCCTCCGTCACACCTCAGTTATCCGGACTTATCACCAAGCGCGACGTCGTGTTCATAGATCAGCGCGGCACGGGAAAGTCGAATCTGCTCAATTGCAAGCTTCCAAGTGACGATAGCGCCGCCATGGCTTCGCCTGAGACACGGCGCGATCTGACAATGAAGGTGGTGGCAGATTGTCGTGACAATTTGTCCAAACGCGCCGACCTCACCCAGTACGGAAGCACGACCGCGATGGCCGACTACGACGAGGTTCGTGCGGGGCTCGGCTACGACAAGATCAACCTATGGGGTGGCTCATATGGGACGCGGACGGCGCAAGAGTATCTACGTCGTTATCCAGAGCGCGTTCGCACGGTTGTGCTTGACGGAGTCGCGCCCCCTTCAATGGCATTACCGGCTACCTTTGCACGCGACGCCGGGGCGGCGTTAGAGTCAGCATTCAAGGCATGCGAGACCAACCCCAAGTGCCAACAAGCGTACCCGGATTTTCGCGGCGGGTTTGCGGCGTTGCTCGGGCGTTTAGACAAACAGCCGATAAAGATCGCTATCCGAGACCCGCTTACAAATCTGACCCGTGAGATAACCGTTTCCCGGCAGATGGTTGCAACACAAGTATTCACCTTGCTATATGTGCCTCAATTCGTGGCGGTGTTACCAGAAGTGATCAAGCAGGCCTCGGATGGGAACTATGCGCCACTGTTTGCAGCGTCTGGCGGCTTGATGGATTTCGCCGAAGAGAAGATCGCCTTTGGCATGCGTCTCTCGGTTTCTTGTAGTGAGGATGTCGCACGAATTGACGCTGCGGCGCGTGATGAAGCGGCAAAGGTGCAGCCGTTTCAGACGATGTTCATCCGCGAGTTTTCCACCGCTTGCGAAACCTGGCCAAAGGCTAAGGTCGCCGCTGATTTCCACACACCCGTAAAGTCCGACAAGCCTGTCCTAATTCTTTCTGGCGGCATTGACCCGGTGACCCCACCAATTTTTGGTGATGAGGTGAAAAAGGCGTTCTCAAATAGCGTGCATCTAATCGCGCCGAATATCGGGCACGGTGTCTCACAACATGGCTGTGCGCCAAAGATGATCAAGCAGTTCATTGAAAACGCCAGCGTCGAGGGAATCGACGGCGATTGCCTAAAACGCCTGCCACGGCCAAGCTATTTCCAAGCGATGGTGGAAAAACCAAAACCTGCGCCGATCACCGACAAGTCGGGAGCGAAGCCATGATTGAAGTCCGCAACTTATCGAAGCACTTTGGCAAGGTCGCGGCAGTCGATGGCGTCAGCTTTACCGCACCGAATGGACAGATCACCGGACTGCTCGGCCCCAACGGTGCCGGCAAAACGACGACCATTCGCATGATTGGCTCGCTCGTCGAGATTGGTGGCGGAAGTGCTGCTGTGGACGGGCATGACGTTACTCAAGACCCCGAAAACGCCCGCCGAGTTTGCGGCATCCTGACTGATGCGCGTGGCCTCTATACACGCCTCACCGCGCGCGAAAACATCCGTTACTACGCCGAACTTCATGGCATTGACAGCGCGAGAAGCGAGGCGACAATTGCGCGATTCATAAGCTGGCTCGATATGGGCGGCATCATTGACCGTCGCACCGATGGTTTTTCACAGGGCGAGCGTATGAAAGTGGCGATCACGCGTGCGCTTGTTCACGACCCGTCAACTGTCATTCTCGATGAGCCGACCAACGGGCTTGATGTCATGACGACGCGTTCATTGCGTGAACTAATCAAGCGATTGAAGGCAGAGGGGCGCAGCGTGATGTTTTCATCACACATCATGCAAGAGGTCGCCGCACTTTGTGACGAAATCATCATCATCGCCAAGGGAAAAGTTTGCGCGCAGGGCACCACCGAAGCCTTACTCGCGCAGAGCGGACGCACCAACCTAGAAGACGCATTTGTCGCGCTTGCCGGGATTGACGATGAGTCCCTGACCACAACTTCCAGCACCGCTGAAAAGGCAGCTTGATCATGGCCAACAAACAAGTTCCAAAAATCAAAACCATTCTCACGGTCGCCAAAAAAGAACTGACGGATCATCTGCGCGATAAACGCACCGCAACCATGATTTTTTTGTTGTCAATTGCAATGGGACCGATCATCCTGATGGGGCTAGGCTACTTCATTGGCTCTATCGAAGCGAAGGCAGAGAAAAAAGAAATCTATGTGTCGGGCAAACAACACGCGCCTGAGCTGGTGAATTTTTTGCAA
>JBEILF010000188.1:0-5043 GCA_040379385.1 Burkholderiales bacterium
GGCGACGATCAACGTTTCAACCTTCGGCATATCGGCGAGTTTTAACGATGGATACTCGTGGAAATTGGTCTCGACAATCCGGCCGTCTTTCACCGTACATTCTTGATACAGCGCCGCGCCGAGGCCGTAGACAAACGAGCCTTCGACCTGCGCTTCGATTTGCTGTGGATTGACGGCATAGCCACAATCGGTCGCGGCAACGATGCGATGCATTTTTAGCACACCATCTTTGCTAACCGAGACTTCCGCACACGCCGCCACGTAACTGCCAAAGCCATGTGTCTGCGCCAATCCGCGGAATACCCCGGCTGGTGCGGGTTGTTCCCAGCCGACATGTTTCGCCACAGCGTCAAGTACGGCTTGATGTTTCGGGTACTTGGCCATCAGTTTGCGGCGCAATGCGAGTGGATCTTGGTTTGTCGCCGCCGCAATTTCATCGATGAAACACTCAAGGTAGATCACATTTTGATTCAGATTCACGCCCCGCCAAAATCCCGGTGGCACATGCGGGTTACGCATGGCGTGATCGATCAGCAGGTTCGGAAAACCATAACCGATCATGGCCTCGCCTCCGCCTTCATTGAGACCCTGAAAGACCACCGGATCCATGCCGTTGCGAATTGCTTCCGGCCGAAGTGACGCTAAGATCGACTGGCCGGAAATGCGCATATGCAGACCGGTGATATCACCCTTGTCATCGAGCCCTGCCACCATCTTGCAGTGTGTCAGCGGGTGATACCTGCCCTGCACCATATCTTCTTCGCGTGACCAGATGAGTTTGATCGGCGTGCCGGGCATTTGTTTGGCAATGAGCACCACTTGCCGCACCCAGTCATGTACCGCGCCGCGCCGCCCAAAGCCACCACCAAGATGCAGTTTGTAGACCTCGCATTGGGAATTTGGCAGACCGGCCGCGTCCGATGTTGCCGCAAGGGCACCTTCACCGTTTTGTGTCGGCGTCCAAACTTCACACTTTTCGGTTGTCCAGACTGCCGTCGCGTTCATGGTTTCCATACACGCGTGGTTTTGATGTGGATACGAATACACCGCTTCGATAGTTCTCGCGGAAGTGGCAATCGCAGCCAGCGCGTCACCCCTCTTGTTGCCGACGGCAGCGTCTTTTGCGCTGAGACCGGCCTTCACTACCTCTGCAAAGGCGGCACTGGAAGCCTTGGCGTTGGGGCCGTCGTCCCACTCAATCTTGAGCGCATCTAAGCCCTTCTTCGCATGCCACCAGGTATCCGCGACCACCGCAACTGCATCATCACCGACACGCACAATTTTCTTGATACCCGCCACCTTCATCGTGGCGCTATCGTCGAAGCCCTTTAACTTGCCGCCAAATACCGGGCAGGCTTTGATGGCCGCGTTCAACATGCCCGGCAGTTTCAAATCCATACCGTAGATTTGTTTGCCGGTGGTCTTTTCGACCGTATCGAGGCGCGCCATGCGTTTACCGGCGATCTTCCAGTCTTTTGGGTCTCGCAGCTTGACGTCGGTCGGCGGGGTGAGTTTGGCTGCGGACGGGGCCATCTTGCCGAAGGTGGTGGTGCGCGATGACGCCGCATGAGTGATGACACCCTTGGCCACACTACATTCCGCTGCCGGTACTTTCCATTCATCAGCCGCCGCCTGGATCAACATCATACGTGCAGCCGCGCCGCCCTTGCGAACGTAATCTTGTGAACCGCGAATACCCTGGCTGCCGCCGGTACCAAAACTGCCCCATGGACGTTTGCGTGCAACGCTTTGGCCGGGCGTCGGGTACTCGGTGGTGACCTTTGCCCAATCACATTCGAGTTCTTCCGCGACCATCTGCGCCAAGCCGGTCAAGGTCCCTTGGCCCATCTCCGAGCGGGCGATACGCACCACCACCCGATCATCCGGTTGAATCACCACCCACGCGTTAATTTCTGGCGCGGTTGAGGTGATGGCTTGCGCGTTGGCGTGTTTCAAAAACGGCACATGAAAACCCACCACCAAGCTGCCAGCGGTCGCGGCAGCACCCTTCACAAAATCGCGGCGACCGGTGTTTACGAGTCGGCCATCCTTCTGTACGGCGCTCATGCTCCACCCCGCGACAGTTGACCTTTAGTGTGTTCGATGTTGAGCGCGTTGGCGACTTTTTTGGTTGCCTTTTCGGTTCCCTTGCCCGTCTTTGCGCTCGCCATTTCTTCAACCGCTAGCTTGATACCGGCGCGTACCCGGTTGTAGGTACCGCAGCGGCAAATGTTGGTCATTGCGTCATCGATGTCTTTATCCGTCGGGTTCGGCTTGGCTTTCACCAGCGCAGCGGCGGCCATGATCATGCCCGATTGGCAGAAACCGCACTGCGGTACATCGAGCGCCACCCAGGCCTTTTGAATCGGGTGCGTGCCGCCCCTCGATAGGCCCTCGACGGTGGTGACTTTTTGTGTGGCGTTGACGGCCGCAGCGGGCATCACGCATGAACGTACTGCTACGCCGTCGATATGTACCGTACACGAGCCGCACTGCGCGATACCACAACCGTACTTGGTGCCGGTCAGGCCGAGTTGTTCACGTATGACCCAAAGCAGCGGGGTATCCGCGTCCGCTTGGTAATCGTGTACTCTGCCATTTACGTTTAGTTTCGCCATGCCGACGCTCCTCAATAGTGGAGCACCAATTATGAACTTATCAGCGAAATTGGAAAGAGTTGGTAGTTCGTGATCAGCCCGAATCAAAAACCACTGTATGCGGTGTTAAGCGTAAGTCTGCTCTAGCCGACCGTCGTAATATGTAGAGATCATCGACATTTGTACCGCCATTTCTACACGGCGCTGTGCTTCGCGGCACAAGGATTCAATGTCGTCACCCCTAGCCTTTGCGACACATGCATGATAAGCATGCTCTAGGGCATCAGCAGCCTGTCGCCATTCCGGAATGTTAAGCGCTTCGGCGTCGAATTGGTCTCGCGCCGTTTCGAATGAATCTTGGAGTGCAGTCAAAAAGCGGCTGCTGGCTTCGATACAAGAAAGCCTTGAAGATTGGTGCGGTAGGCGGCGTGCGGCGGGCGGGGTCTTAAGGCGGCTTGGCTGGGGCATGTTGGTCTCCGGGGCGATCTTGGTAGGCAAACTCGTCAATAGATTGGTGATAACTGACTATCGTGCAGGAAGCGAATTTTCATTCGCGGGAAAAGCAATGAAAATGCCGGGGATTTATACGCATTAAGCGACCCAGTCGATTTGATCGCTGAGAGCGATGGGATATTGGGCCGTGTAGCCGGTGGTGCCTTGCTACCCGGGGGGCATTATCGGAAACTGCGAGGAACAGACGCCACCGATTGTTTGCTCGCCAACCCAACCAAACCGCCGAAGGAGCCACTATGCCCGGTGATCAACTACCGCTAAACACGCCGACACGCAAAACCGCCGCCGACTTTCACCCCGAGGTGCTGAAGCTGTTCGACCAATATGTACACGGCGCAATCGATCGCCGCCGCTTTCTGGCCGACGCGACCAAGTACACGGTCGCCGGTGTCTCAGCCACCATGCTGTTGGAAATGTTGAGCCCCAACTTTGTGTCTGCTCAACAGATCAAGAGTGATGATCCGCGTATCGTCGCCAAGTACGTCGAGTACGCGTCCCCCGAGGGTAACGGCAAGATGAAAGGTTATCTGGTGATGCCGGCCAAGATGACCGGACCATTGCCAGCGGTGTTGGTGGTGCACGAAAACCGTGGCCTGAACCCGCACATTGAAGATATCGCCCGCAAAGTTGCGCTGGATAACTTCATCGCCTTTGCCCCAGACGCCCTCACGCCACTCGGCGGCTATCCCGGTGATGAGGACAAAGCCCGCACGCAGTTTGCAAAACTCGATCAAACCAAGGCGCGCGCCGATTTTGTTGCCGCCTATGGGTTTATGCAGACTATGAAAGACGTGGGCGGCAAGATTGGTGTGGTTGGGTTTTGTTATGGCGGCAGCATGGCCAACTATCTGGCCACGCAGCTCCCCGACCTTGCGGCTGCCGTACCCTTCTACGGCAGCGCGGCAAAGACCGAGGATGTGCCAAAGATTAAATCACCGCTGCTGATTCACTACGCCAGCAACGACGAACGTATCAACGCCGGTTGGCCCGCGTACGAAACCGCGCTGAAAGCAGCCGGGGTGAAATACGAGGCGTTTATCTACCCGAACACGCAACATGGCTTTAACAACGACACAACGCCACGTTACGACGCTGCAGCGGCCAAGCTGGCGTGGGACCGCACCATTGCATTCTTTAACAAGAACCTGCGTGGGAAATAGATGAATAGCGAAAGTCTAGCAAGGACGGGTATTTTCAGGCATTTCTGTTTGGAAATGCCCGCCGGTATCAGAGTTTTGCTTATGTAAGTTGCCCAATGAAATGGGCGCAGCGTTTTTTGCAAGCCAAGACGCATCGCGAAGTGTCGCTGTCAAATTACTGCAACATCGTCGTCACATACTGTGTAAGCAGATGCAGCCGTACTCGGCTGACTCCCCTCCCTTCGGCTGATTAACAGGACACGACGAAATGCAGAAAACCTCAATTGCCGCTGCGGTCATCGCAGCAACCATGTTGTCTGCTTGTGCAGACATTAAAGTGACTCCCAACCCGATGGTTCCGGATACCCGAATCGCCGCGCCGGTTGTTGTAAACCCCGACGTTGAACTGGCGGAAGCCGTCCGCGCGCAGCTCGCTAGCATGGGCGTTCGCGGTCTCACCGTGACTGTTGCAAAAGGAGAAGTTACGCTGAAGGGCGATGTCGCAACCGGGCAGGAGTTGGCTCGGGTGGCCAAAGCGATACAAGGAATTAAAGGCGTGACCGCTGTTTTTCCAGACGTCAACGTAAAGCGCTAAGCAGTACCAACACCAATAAAAAGCCCGGTGATGCCGGGCTTTTTTATGTGCATTAAATATGCGAGAACCGCTAAAACCCCGCCTCATGCGCCATCTGATCGGCGTGATATGAACTGCGCACCATCGGGCCACACGCCGCATGCACAAAGCCCATCTTGTAGGCTTCCGTTTCAAACATCTTGAAGTCATCCGGCGTGAC
>JBEILF010000189.1:0-5029 GCA_040379385.1 Burkholderiales bacterium
GTCCGATACCCATGCCCAGCCAATGGTAAATTTATGGAAGCGCAACATATCCATCACACCGACTTGCGGCACCGCCGCGCCAAACAGGCCGGGGCGCTGATTGACAACCGCGCCGACCAGCAAGCCACCGTTCGAGCCGCCGTTAATCGCCAGCCGCGCTGGCTGTGTGTACTTGTTTGCCACCAACCATTCCCCGGCAGCGATGAAGTCGTCGAATACATTCTGTTTCTTGCCTTTGGTACCGGCGTCGTGCCAAGCGGCACCATACTCACCTCCACCACGAATCGACGCCGAGACGTAGACGCCGCCCATTTTCATCCAAGTGGAAGCCGTAACACGATAGCTAGGCGTTTCCGAAACGTTGAAACCACCATAACCGTACAACAACGTAGGGTTACTGCCGTCAAGTTTGAGGCCTTTGCGGTGCGCGATGAATATTGGAAAGCGTGTACCGTCTTTGCTCGTTACAAACTCTCGTTTCGTTTCGTATTGTGCCGGGTCAAATGCCGTCTGTGGCCGCTTGAACAACGATGATTTGCCCGTGGCAAGGTCGTAGCGATAGATCTCGGTCGGATTGATCAGACTGGTATAGGAATAGAACGTTTCTTTATCGGTGAATTTGCCGCCGAAGCCTGATGCTGAGCCCACCCCAGGCAATGACACACTATCAAGTGTTTTTCCGTCCAGCGCGTGAACGATGACGGCAGTGGCCGCATCTTTCAGGTACTGCGCAAGAATTTTCCCGCCGACCACATCTGCCGCCGTCAATGTATCTTGCGTCTCAGCCACCACCGTTTTCCAGTTAGCACGTTCGTGTTTGGTGAGGTCAATCGCCACCACACGCCCACGCGGCGCATCCAAATCCGTTTTTACCCAAAGTCTGTTGCCGTTGGCGCCGATGGGCGTGAATTCGGCGTCGAAGTCGAGGGTGATGGTTTTGAGCACACTAGCCGGTGTTGCCGGTATGGAACCATTTTTTAAGGGCATGACGAGAAGGCCATTCTTGCGGCCCGACCCCTTCCAAACATTGATGATCACGTGTTTGCCGTCATCCGTCACCGAAGCGCCGAAGCCCCACTCCTTCTCAACGGGATTCTCATAGACCAACTGATCAGCCGACTGCGGTGTACCGATGCGGTGGTAGTAGAGTTTTTGATAATAGTTACTTGCCGTCAGCGCCGCGCCGTCTTTGGGGGCATCGTAGCGCGAGTAAAAATATCCCTTGCCATCCGGCGTCCACTCGGCGCTGGAGAACTTCACCCATTCTGTTTTATCTGCAAGGTCTTTGCCCGTCTCCAGGTCGCGCACCTGCCACACCTGCCAATCTGAACCAGCCACGGCTTTGCCGTATGCCAGATAGCGGCCATTGCGGCTGACCTTCATTCCGGTCAATGCCACCGTACCGTCGATCGAAAACTGGTTTGGATCAATGGCGACCGCCGGCTTGTCGGTCAACAACTTGGCCATGTAAATCACCGACTGTTGTTGCAGGCCGTCGTTACGCGACCAAAAATAGCGGCCACCCTCCTTGAAAGGAAGGCCGTAGCGCTCGAAGTTGTAAAGCTCGGTGTAAATCTTGCGCACCGGCAAGCGTTGCGGCATCGCTTCAAGAAATTTGTCGGTGACTGCGTTCTGCGCCTTGACCCAGGCTTTGGTCTCGGCGCTATTGTCGTCCTCAAGCCACCGATATGGATCGGCGACAACCGTACCGTGATAAGTGTCAACCTGGTCGGTCTTGCGCGTATCGGGGTATACGAGTGGCTGCGCTGGCAGCGACGCGTTTGCGACGGCACCTGAAACCATCGCGGAAAGTGTGACGGCAACGATGCAACAAGCAAGATAACTGTTTGACATGGCTCTACCTTATTTGGTGGTCAAGGACCGGATGGCACCGGACAAAATCGCGGAGGCTGACGGGTCGGCGTCGGCGGCAGCAATATCGACACTGGTCGGCGTAGTCGTCGCCGCAGGAATTGTATCGAATTCGGCACGTTCAATTTTTTGAAATCGTTCGCTGATTTTTTTGCTCGAAATGTGTACCTGCTCCACGTCTTTGTAGGCTTGCCCGATGTGTTTGGACAGGTCATCCATGCGCGACTGAAAGCGGCCAAAATCTGCACCCAGCTTGCCGAGCTGGTCTTGGATAATGTGCACTTGTTTACGTGTTTCAACATCCTTCAACACCACCCGTGCGGTGTTAAGCACCGCCATCAACGTGGTTGGTGACACCAACCACACACGACGCGTTGCCGCGTAGTCAACCAAATCGCGATGATTGCCATGAATTTCCGCAAACACCGCCTCTGCCGGGATAAACATCACGGCACCCTCGCCAGTCTCGCCAAGCACAATGTACTTGCTTGCGATGTCATCAATATGTTTTCTTACGCTCGCCTTGAATACCGCAGGTGAAACACGCTCCGCACCATCGGCAAACATGCGCTCGTAACTTTCCAATGGAAACTTGGAATCCACCGCGATCATGCCGGTGGGCTGTGGCAACTTCAGCACGCAGTCGGCACGTGCCTTGCCGCCGGAAAAGGTGTACTGAAACTGGTACACGGATTCCGGTAACGCATTTTTAATGATGTCTTCCAATTGACGTTCGCCCAAGGCACCGCGTGAACGTTTGTCGCCCAATAGCTGCTGTAGCGAGACCACATTGGAGGTGAGGCCATCAATTTTCTTTTGCGCTTCATCAATCGTGGCAAGGCGTGTCATCACGCTGACAAAGGTCTCGTTGGTTTTCTTGAAGCCCTGGTCGAGGCGCTCGCTGACTTTGCCGGAGATTTCGGCTAATCGTGTGTCGTTAGACTTCGCCAACAGGTCCACACGCTCGGCAAGCTGCTGCGTGAGGAGTCGCATCGTGCTTTGCATGTGTTCTGTTTGTGCCCGCGATTGCTCGGCAAGCTTCTCTAATGTTGTTGCCAGCATTTCGGCCTTCAGGGCGTCCTGTTTTTGTGTCAGCACCTGCGTCAGTGCCGCTAGGCTCTGTGACTGTTCCAACTGCAGCTTAGCCACGGCTTCACGCGTGGTTGTTAATTCAAGAGTGACAGCGGCGCGCAATCGCTCGCCTGCGTCGAGCTGGCTGGTGGCGATACGATCCCCCTGCTTGGCCAGACCGTCGGCCATGTCGGTCAGCATCTCGCGGTGCAGCGCAGATTGCTCGTTTGCCTGTTGTCCTGCAAGCTGCGCCGGCAACCCAACCACGGCTGCCTTGATACGAGCAAACTTGGCAAGCAGCGTCACTACCAATGACAGCAACGCCGCCATCGCGACTAGCAGAATCCACAGCATCACATCAGTGGGCAAAATTTATCCTCGATTGGCAACTACGCCCTAGCAAACCAGCTGCATGGGCTAGGAAAGATTTGCATATCGGCAAAAACCGATTTTAGTCCGGCAAAACCGTCGGTGCCGCTGCAATGCACAAAACGCCTGCGTCTTCCTAAGCAGCTTCGCGGGATGCCTTTTTGCGTTCATGTTCAAGCAGGAAGCGTTTGCGGATACGGATGGTCTTCGGGGTGATTTCCACCAGCTCATCATCCTCAATCATTTCGATTGCGGACTCCAGCGTGATTTGGATCGGCGGGACTAATGCCACTGCCTCATCGGTACCAGAGGAGCGAACGTTGGTCAGCTGCTTACCCTTGATTGGGTTCACCACCAAGTCGTTATCGCGACTATGAAGGCCGATCACCATCCCTTCGTAGAGACGATCACCCGGCGAAACAATCATACGACCGCGGTCTTGCAGTTTCCAAAGGGCGTAGGCAACTGCGTCACCCTTTTCAGCGGAGATCAACACACCGTTGCGACGACCAGCAATCTCACCACGTACAGGCGAATATTCGTCGAACACGTTACTCTTCAAGCCCGTGCCACGCGTCATGTTCATGAAATCGGTTTGGAAGCCGATCAGGCCGCGCGCGGGAATGCGGTAATCCAATCGTACACGCCCACGACCGTCCGGCACCATGTCAACCAGATCCCCCTTGCGCGCACCCAAGGCTTCCATGACCACACCCTGATGCGTGTCCTCGACATCCACCGTCAGCATCTCAATCGGTTCACACTTCACGCCGTCGATCATCTTGTAGACCACGGTAGGTTTGCCCACCGCCAGTTCAAAACCCTCTCGACGCATGTTTTCCAGCAAAATCGTCAGGTGCAATTCGCCACGCCCGGAGACACGGAACACGTCGGTGTCTTCGGTCTCTTCGACTCTCAATGCAACGTTAACGAGAAGTTCTTTGTCGAGACGCTCACGAATCTGGCGACTGGTGACAAACTTACCTTCTTGGCCGGCCAGCGGCGATGAATTCACCATGAAATTCATGGTCAAGGTTGGCTCATCAACCGCCATTGTTGGCAGTGCTTCCGGCGTTTCAACATCGGCGATGGTGCAACCAATGGCCAAATCTTCAATACCCGTGATCAGGACAATTTCGCCAGCTTCGGCGACTTCGAGGGGGACTTTGCTCAACCCCTGAAAGCCCTGCACTTGGTTGACACGAACCTTCTTGCGGGTGCCAGTAGCGCCGCCGATCATCAGCATGACATCTTGCGCGCCTTTGATTTTGCCGCGGCGGACACGACCGATGCCAATCCGGCCAACGTAGGTCGAATAATCAAGCGCTGAAATTTGCAACTGTAAGGGCTCATTCGGGTCGCCCGCCGGTTCGGGAACATACTTCAGCACCGCCTCAAACAGCGCACGCATGTCATTCGGTCTTTGTGCGAGATCCATCGTCGCCCAACCATTCAAGGCGGAAGCGTAGACGACTGGAAAATCCAGTTGCGCTTCGGTGGCACCGAGCTTGTCCATCAAGTCAAAAGTGTGGTTCACCACCCAATCCGGACGCGCACCGTCGCGGTCGATCTTGTTGACCACCACAATCGGCTTCAATCCCAGTGCCAGCGCTTTCTTGGTGACGAACCGAGTTTGTGGCATCGGTCCTTCCACGGCGTCAACCAGCAGCAAAACACCGTCCACCATCGACAATACACGTTCGACCTCACCACCAAA
>JBEILF010000190.1:0-5023 GCA_040379385.1 Burkholderiales bacterium
AACTTTCTTGGGCAGGAAGGTCGCACTGTGGTCGGTGTGCAGTGGAGCGCGTCAACACCTCTGCGTATCGGCATCGCCCTACTTGGCCTGCGCATTACGGTGACAGAAATATCGCAACTAGGTTGGCCAGTCACCGCAATGGTTGTCGCCGCCGTCATACTAACCATCTGCGTCGGTGCCTTTCTTTCAAGATTCACCACCGGCGCAAGAGATTTTGGTGTTCTCACCGGAGGTGCCGTCGCTATCTGCGGTGCGTCTGCGGCTCTGGCAATCTCGGCCGTCCTGCCGCGCCACGCCCACTCTGATCGCGACACCACCTTTACCGTCATTGGCGTAACGGCCCTGTCAACCATTGCCATGGTGATCTACCCGCTTATCTCACATGCACTGGGGTTCAGTGAACGTCACGCCGGCGTTTTTCTTGGTGCCACGATCCACGACGTCGCACAGGTCATTGGTGCTGGCTTTTCCGTTTCGCCCAATGCTGGCGAAACTGCAACGATCGTCAAACTACTGCGTGTTGCGATGTTGCTGCCTGTTATTCTTGTGTTGTCGATCATGCTGCGGCGTGGTCAAGATCAGGCGGCGGCAGCCGGTGCCGGTAAGCGGCCACCGTTGTTGCCATGGTTTGCGGTGGCCTTCGGTGTTTTGGTGTTGGTCAACAGCTTGGTAGCCATTCCCAAAGGAATCAGCGGCTTCTTCATTGAAGTTTCGCGGTTTCTGTTGGTCACCGCGATTGCGGCGATTGGCATGAAAACGCAGCTGAAAGAACTGACAGTGCTAGGATGGCGACCAGTCATCTTAATCGTCTCGGAAACACTTTTTCTCGCCATACTTATCGTGTTGGTCCTGCAATGGGTACGCTGAGCCGCGCGGCGCTCGACAAATTTGATGCGCGTTTGATTGCCCCATTTGGAACCATTGGTATCAACGCCGATGATCACGCGGTGACCTCGCTTGTGTTTTTAGGCCCTGATATCAGCGCGAAGGCACCGACGAAGAACACGTTGGCCCACTTGGCATGTGTGCAGCTAATGTCATACCTCAATAATCCGAAATTCGTCTTTGATTTGCCGGTGCGGCTTACCGGTAGCAAACATCAGCTCGATGTCTGGCACGCGATGCAGCAGATCAGCGCTGGCAATACCATTACCTACGGCGCGCTTGCCGAAGAAATCGGCTCGAACGCACGCGCGGTCGGTACCGCCTGCGGAAAAAATCCGGTGCCGATTGTGGTGCCGTGCCATCGAATCGTTGCGGCTTCCGGGCTTGGTGGCTTCATGGGCGGCAAGCGAGAGGATCCGCTTGTGATCAAGCGCTGGCTACTGACACACGAAGGCGCCACGGTCGTTTCCACAGTCGGCGGCAAGGCCGCTGGAAAATCGGCCAACACTCGATCCTTGTTTTGACCACGTTGATGACTGATCGTTCCTGCGATGTATTGATCGATCAGTTCACTGACAGCCTTTGGCTGTCTGATGGACTGTCCAAAAATACTATTGAGAGTTATCGGCGTGACCTCGTTCAACTAGACATTTGGCTCAGCAAATACGGTCGCAAAGACAACCTCTCACTCTCCACGCTCGACAGCACGGATTTGCAGGCGTATTTCGCCCACCGCATCAGTGTTGATCGCGCTAGTCCGAAAACTACCGCGCGATTGACTTCAACACTCAAACGCTTCTACCAGTACTTGCTCCGTGAAAAATTGCTCGAAGTCGATCCCAGTGCGGCTATCGACGCACCGAAGCTTCCGCGCAGTTTGCCGAAATCACTGTCGGAGGCAGATGTTGAATCACTGCTTGCCGCCCCCGACGTGGAAACCCCGCTTGGCCTGCGTGATCGGGCAATGTTGGAGACTCTGTATGCAGCGGGACTGCGAGTGACCGAATTGGTTGGTCTGCCGCTCGCACAGTTAAGTTTGAATCAACAGGTTGTTCGTGTGATGGGCAAGGGTAGCAAAGAGCGCCTCGTCCCGCTTGGCGAGGTCGCTGCTGAATGGTTGACGCGTTACATCAGCACTGCGCGCAACCAAATTCTTGATGGTCGTACTTCTAACGATTTGTTCATCACGGTGCGCGGCGCAACCATGTCACGACAGATGTTCTGGAACATCATTAAGCGTTATGCCATCAAGGCGGGAATTTCGGCGACAATTTCGCCACACGTGCTGCGCCACGCATTTGCGACACACTTGATCAACCACGGCGCGGATCTGCGTGTTGTGCAACTACTGCTCGGCCATGCCGACATCACCACCACACAGATTTACACCCACGTCGCACGCGAACGTCTAAAGGCGATTCACGCCGAACATCACCCTCGTGGCTAATTCATTTCTAATGTCCGAATGAGCAAACACTCCGAAACACCCGCAACCATGATGCTGAAAGAACATGGTGTCAGTTACGGCGAACATATTTATGACTACGTCGAACATGGCGGTACCAGTGTTTCATCGAGCTCACTAGGCGTGATCGAACATCACGTCGTGAAGACGCTGATATTCGAGGACGACAGACGTGCACCAATGTGTGTGCTGATGCACGGTGATCGCAAAGTCTCGACCAAGGAACTGGCACGGCAAATCGGCGCAAAACGTGTCGCCCCGTGTAAGCCTGAAGACGCACATCGCCACTCCGGTTATCAGGTCGGCGGCTGCTCGCCGTTCGGGCTGCGTAAACCTATGCCGGTATATATGCAGAAGTCAGTTCTGGATATCGAACGCATCTACATCAACGGCGGTAAACGTGGCTTTCTGGTGTCGATGCCGCCGTCAGAAATTGTGCGGGTCGTCAAGCCGACGTTAGTTGATGTGGCGTTAATCGAATAGGTCAGCATTAGAGGATTCGCAAAATCAGCGTGAACAACAACGAAATCAAGATCGTTGTGGTGATGGGCAGATAGATTAGCCTCCCTCTAAAGCGAAACTGCAAATCGCCCGGTAGTCGACCCAAACCCAGCTTGTTGAGTGTTGGTGCAAGCAGCCCGAGCAAGACCACACCGGCCACAATCACCAATATCCACTTCAGCACTCGTTAGCTCGACATGTTGTCATTTGTGCCGCTTGAGGAGGAATTCGATTTGGCCACGCTAGGATCATGGCGCGAACGCGCAATGGTGACGCCAACCTTCTTCACACCACGCATATGACCAATCTTGGCCACACTAATTTTTACCCACTCGGCATGAAAATCACGAAATAGCACCTGGGTAATGTGCTCGGCCAACGCTTCAAGCAGTTTGAACTTCGCCTCTTTTAGGTCGCTTCGAACTCGCTCGACGACCTTGCCATAGTCAATCGTGTCGCGGATCGAATCGCTGCTGCCGGCCCGGTGGGTGTCGAGCCCAATATCCAGATCGAACTCAAGGGTTTGCGGTCGCTGCTGCTCCCAGTCGTACACTCCGATCCACGCATCGGCACGAAATTCACGTATAAAAATGATGTCCATTGGTTGGATCAGAAGTGCATGCCAAGAGAGAGCATGATTGGTATCGGAAGGGACGCAGCACAAAAGCGGGAAACGCGCGATTCGTTCATATTACTTACAACTGCCTATTGTAAAGTAGTCACCCATGAATACCTTGATTGCCGTCACTGTCGCGTACCTCATCGGCTCACTTTCGTTTGCCGTTATTGTCAGTAAGCTCATGGGATTACCGGATCCCCACTCCTATGGCTCCGGTAACCCTAGCGCAACCAATGTCTTGCGGACCGGCAAAAAGCTCGCGGCGCTTCTCACGTTGGCAGGTGACGCGGGCAAGGGCTGGTTTGCCGTTTGGTTGGCGCAACGCGTTGCCGTGGACTTTTCGCTGAACGAGACCACCCTCGCAGCCGTCGCACTCGCCGTATTTATTGGACATTTATTCCCGGTCTTTTTCCGTTTCCAAGGCGGCAAAGGTGTCGCCACCGCAGCAGGAATTTTGCTTGCGATCAATCTCTGGCTGGGTCTGGCAACCCTCGCGACCTGGCTGATCATCGCCGTGTTTTTTCGTTACTCGTCATTCGCCGCGCTAGTGGCGTCGATATTCGCACCCTTCTACACCGCGTATTTGTTTGGCTTCACCGCATATTTCCCGGCTGTATTTGTGATGTGTGTCCTGTTGATTTGGCGGCACCGCGAAAACATCACCAAGCTGATGAATGGGACAGAGTCGAGGTTGGGTACAAAAAAAACGCCGGGCGCGACGTCCGCCGAATCGAAATGACAAACCTCCCTATTGACGGGCGTTTTCAGCCTTTTTTGCCCCAAACTGCCCGCCCCTAAACGAGTTTGCCATCGCAGCAATCATTTATTGGCCACCGTATCCGTCCGTAAAAAAAGGCATTTGGTCGACGCAAATCGCAGCTTATCGCGCCAATACAAAAATGCGCTGGAAACACTTGCGCAACGCGGTGAACGTCCATAGACTTCGTTGCCTAACATTGTTGACTACCTGCTAATTCCTTACTCTTTTCAGGGGCATTTATGAATCACTCTTCTAAATCGCTGATACGACTTCTAGCTGTCGCGTGTGTGTCGTGGATTGCTACCGGTGCCATGGCTCAAACGAAAACCGAAAAAATCACGGCACAAGTACCTGCCCTTAAGGCCAGCGAAATTTCACTCGAAACTTTCGCGCGACGCCCCGAGTTCAATAGCATGACGTTGTCTCCGAGCGGGGATTTTTTGGCTGCCATTTCACCGTTCAAGGGGCGCGGCAATTTGGTTGTCATCGACCTTGCCCAACGCAGCCGCCGTCTCTTGACCAGCTTCGAAACAACTGACGTCGCCAACTTTTATTGGGTGAACAACAAGCGCATTTGTATGCGCGTCTCAGATGGCCAAGATGTAACCGGCAATTTCAACTACCGCGGTACATTTTGTATCAATACCGATGGGACAGAGTTTTCGGACTTCACGCGTATCGATAAGCGGAACAGCACGGATCAAGGCCGCGCCATTCTGTTCAATCCAGTCCGCGCAGTTGGCCCAGACTCGGTTGAGTACATCATTTCAATGCCGGCTCGTTCAAGAACTTC
>JBEILF010000191.1:0-5018 GCA_040379385.1 Burkholderiales bacterium
ACACGGGTGCCATCTGCCTTTGCGGGCAGCATCAAGTTTTTGATACGCACGTTGGCGAAGGTGCCGCGCATCATCACTTCGTGGTTGCCGCGACGCGCGCCATAACTATTGAAGTCCGCCTTCATGACGTTATGGCCAACTAAATATTTGCCGGCAGGTGTGGTCTCTTTGAATGAACCCGCTGGAGAAATATGATCGGTGGTGACGGAATCGCCAAAGATGCCGAGGGCGCGTGCGCCTGTCACATCCTTTGCCGTACCGGCGTGCATACCAAAATTCTCACCAAAGAACGGCGGCTCTGCGATGTAGGTGGAGGTTGGCCAATCGTAAACCTGACCGGTCACGCCTTTGATGTTCTGCCACAAAGGATTATCCGCGCCGAGATTTGAATACAGACGTTGAAAGGTCGCCGGATCTTTGGCGAAACCCATCACGGCGGCGACTTCATGCGAGGTCGGCCAAACATCCTTCAAGAACACCGGGCCGTTGGTACCCATGCCGAGTGGCTCGGTTGCCAAATCCTTTAGCACCGTACCGGCGATGGCGTAGGCCACCACCAGTGGTGGGGAAGCCAAAAAATTGGCGCGAATGTTTGGATGAATTCGCGCTTCGAAGTTGCGGTTACCCGAGAGCACCGCAGCGGCAACTACGTCGTTGCCGGTGATGGCTTCATTGAAAGCAGGCGTGAGGTCACCGGCGTTACCGATACACGTGGTGCAGCCGTAACCTGCCAGGAAGAAGCCGAGCTTTTCGAGGTAGGGCAACAGACCGGCTTTGGTCAGGTAGTCCGTGACCACACGCGAGCCGGGAGCAAGGGAGGTCTTGATATGAGGCTTGACAGTCAGGCCTTTTTCAACCGCTTTCTTGGCGAGTAAGCCAGCGGCCAACAACACACCGGGGTTCGATGTGTTGGTGCAGCTGGTGATGGCGGCGATCAACATCGCCTGAACCAATCTCAATGCCGTCTTTGGTGGCGAAACGTTTGTTGAGGTCGTCCGCCGATTTCGCGAAACCATTTTCTGCCGGTGGCTTCGAGAAAAGCGACGTGAACTGCGACTTCATGTTGCCCAATTCGATTCTGTCTTGCGGACGCTTCGGCCCCGCGAGTGAAGCGCGCACCGAATCAAGATCGAGTGCGAGTGAGGTTGAGTAGTTGCAATCACCGGCCATCGGCACGCCGTACATACCCTGCGCTTTGAAGTACGCGGTGAAGGCATCAATTTCATCCGCCGTGCGGCCGGTCGATTTCAGATAGTCCACAGTGGTGTCGTCAACCGGGAAGAAGCCCATCGTGGCACCGTACTCAGGGGCCATGTTGGCGATCGTTGCGCGGTCAGGCAGTGCAAGGGAAGCTGTGCCTTCGCCGAAGAACTCGACAAACTTACCGACGACCTTGGCTTTGCGCAGCATTTCGGTGACGGTCAACACCAAATCGGTTGCAGTCACTCCTTCGCGCAACTTGCCGGTAAGGTTCACACCGACCACATCTGGCGTCAAGAAATACACCGGCTGGCCCAACATGCCGGCTTCGGCTTCGATACCCCCCACGCCCCAGCCGACCACACCGATGCCGTTGATCATGGTGGTATGTGAATCGGTGCCGACCAAGGTGTCGGGGTAATACACGCCCCCCTTGTTGTGTACGCCACGTGCGAGGTATTCCAAATTCACTTGATGCACGATACCAATGCCCGGTGGCACGACTTTGAACGTATCAAACGCCTGCATTCCCCATTTCATGAACTGATAACGCTCGACGTTGCGTTGGAATTCCAACTTCATGTTCAGATCAAGCGCGTCTTTGTTGCCGTAATGGTCAATCTGCACCGAGTGGTCAACCACCAAATCAACCGGTACCAGGGGCTCGATCACTTTTGGGTTCTTGCCGAGTTTGTTCACCACGCCACGCATCGCGGCTAAATCGGCAAGTAATGGAATACCGGTGAAATCCTGTAAAACCACACGGGCAACGATGAACGGGATCTCGTTGGTACGTGAATCGTTTGGCTGCCAGTTGGCAAGCTGTTTGACGTGCTCTTCCGTGACCTTCTTGCCATCCACATTGCGCAACACCGCTTCCAACACAATCCGAATCGAGATCGGCAGCTTGGCTACGTTCGGGTACGTTTTTGCCAGTTCCGGCAGCGAGTAGTACTGACCGGTCTTGCCGCTGGCAAGGGTGAATGATTGCAGGGTATTGTGGGTGCTGTGTGGCATGGTATTCCTTCGTGCAAAGAAAGCGTAAAGATGTCGTTACGCAACGGGATTGATGATTTTGAGGCCTTTAAAGTAATCGCGGAAAAAGCCGTTGTCACGGGTAATCAGGCAGTCTGCCTGAAGCATCGCATGCGCACCGATCAGAAAGTCGGCCGCCACACGCGATTTGTTTCCGCGGTTCATGGCGTATTCGTGCATCAGCGTCGATGCGGTGAGTGCGGAGTCAAGTGAAATCTCGCTGTAAACGATGCCAGCATCGGCAAAAAATTCCTGTAGCTGCCCTGTCTTGCCAAAGTATCTTCCCAATTCGGCAACGACAGGGGCCGAAACGCAGGTGACGCCACGTTGTGCAGCTGCGGTCAAGGCATGAAGAGATGGTTCTGCTTCTGGCGTACCTTTGACAATGTCAAACAGGACGCTCGAATCAATGGCGCTAATCATTATTTCTTACGCCGGGCTTTCAGCAGTTTGACTGCTTCATCATGCGGCAAGTTGGCGATGCGTTTGTCCTCGGTCGACCCGGTCCACGGGAAGGGGCGGCCACGCAAGTCTTCCATGACTTCTTCGGTTGATTGTCCGATGGTACTGAACTTGCCAACCCATTTGCTCATCTGAAGGGACACTTTTTTGCGTAGCAGCAACTGACCGTTCTTGATCTCGACTTCTAACTTGGTGCCCGGCGAAAGCCCAAGCTTGTCACGCGCTTCTTTTGGCAGGGTGATCTGGCCGCGTTCGGCAACAGTAGCTTCCATGGTGGGACCTTGTTGAGGCGTTTGGAAATGAGGCGTAAGTATGCGCTGAAACGTATTCAGACGCAATAAGTATGCATGATCTATGCATACCTAACGACGCAGAATTTCTGACCTACCGCTAAAAAGCTAACCTAAGAATCAGGCAATGTAGGGTCGATGCATCGACACGACAGAAAGGTTTCAGATTCGCGTCAGCGCTTCGGTCCACGCCTGCGGCACGGTCAGTGCGATGATTGAGCTTCATATACGGTCGAGCGGGCTGATCACGCCGCGGCCGGCAACGTTGAGCACGTGAGTGTAGATCATGGTCGTGCTCACGTCAGCGTGCCCGAGTCGTTCCTGCACGCTGCGGATGTCGTAACCCGATTGCAACAGGTGGGTCGCGAAGCAGTGCCGTAACGTGTGTGGCGTGGCGGGCTTGACGACGCCTGCGCGTACCACTGCACGCTTGAAGTCGCGCTGAAATGTTTGGTCGTAGAGATGATGTCTGCGTACCTCGCCCGAGCGAGGATCGGTGGAGACACGCGATTGTGGAAACACCCAGAACCAGCCCCAGCTTGTCGCAGCCCCGGGGTACTTTCTCTCCAATGCGTGCGGCATAAACACACCGGGGCGCTTGTCCGCTTGGTCTTGCCCCCAGCAAGCGCGGGCGTGCGCAAGTTGTTGCGTTAGGGGTGCAACGAGTGTATCTGGCAGCATTACCACACGGTCTTTGAACCCTTTGCCTTCGCGAACAATGATGGCGCGGTGCGCAAAATCGATGTCTTTAACCCTCAGTTGAAGTGCCTCTGTGATGCGCAATCCTGTGCCGTACAACACCTTTGCGAGTACGCCATGTTCACCATCCAATAGCGCAAGAACTTGCGATACCTCTGCGCGGGTGAGGACCACCGGAAGCCGTCGCGGCACGGTCGGCCTTGCCAGCCCATCAAGCCACGGCAAGTCCACTTCCAACACCTTTTGGTAGAGGAACAACAGTGCCGACAGTGCGACGCGATGCGTTGAGGCCGACGCTTTGCGGTCATTGGCAAGGAAGCTGAGGAACGATGTGACCTCGGCTGCCCCCATATCGCGCGGATGCCGGGTGCCGGACCACCGAATGAAGAAACGTATCCAGTATAGATACGCTTGTTCAGTTCGGATGCTGAAGTGGAGATAACGAATTCGCTCGCGAACTTGGTCGAGAATTTTTTTCGATTGCAGCGAAGGAAGCGCAGCGTTAGACTTCAGTGGTACGCGGGAATCTGCGCCGCGAAGGGCGCGGCCCGCGCGATTTGAACTGCCGGAAATGGGGATTTTGTTATGACTGTACATATATACAGTATAAATCGGCAACGCATTGATTGCAAGCGCCTTTCCGTCATTTTTCCGTCCACGGTAGGGAGCAGCGTGCCACGATATGCGGCATTTCGCGTCTCTACATTAAGTTGGCCGTGAGGGACACTCCTCAACACAAGGTGAGACATGTCAACTGAACTCATCGCCGCAATTGTTTGCGCCATAGCAACGTTGGGTGCCGCTGTGATCCGTGTCATCTCGAGTCGGAAGCGTACGGAGGAAGCTGCATCGGTTTCAAGTTCAAGAGAGACGCGCGCGAGGAAGCAACATCGATTCGACGTATTCGTATCCGCTCCACTCGCAGGTTTCCCAACTGACGAAGCCATAGCCGCCGACCACGACCGAATCGCACCGGTCGTCGCGCTACTTGAGCGCCAATTCGGATTCAGCGTTTACTGGGCGGGAAGAAACATCCGAAAAAGGGCAGACTTCGAAGCTGCTGACCTGTCTGCTAAGGGCGATGTCAACGCTATCCTTGATAGCAAATACTTTCTGTTGCTATATCCAGATAAGCTCGCCTCAAGTGTCCTCTTCGAGGCCGGAATAGCCCTTCGTGGCTGCTTGACATCAATTTATTTCGTACGAAACAGAACTCACCTACCGTTCCTGATGACTCAGGCGTCACAGGCGTTCTCAAACGTCAGAACGTACGAAGGTACATTGCCTGAGGACTTGGTCGGGCTGCTACAGAAGCATGGTAAGTCGTTGTTC
>JBEILF010000192.1:0-4971 GCA_040379385.1 Burkholderiales bacterium
GCCAATGATATCGAGGCCAACGATGGTGAGGCCATCGCGCTTGAGTGTTGGCCCGAGTGCCTCAGCGATTTCGCGTTCACGTGGCGTGATTGGCATGGCGACACCTTTGCCGCCAGCCGCCAAGTTGCCGCGCGTTTCACCGGCTTTCGGAATCCGTGCGAGTGCATGGTCCGCAACTTTGCCGTCGATGACGAGTACGCGTTTGTCACCCTTGGCAATTTCTGGAATGTAGCGTTGCGCCATGATGCTTGAGCGTCCGTACTCGGTTTGCACTTCGATGATGGCATTGCGGTTTGCATCAGTCGCGGTCACACGGAAAATTGAGGTGCCCCCCATCCCATCGAGTTTCTTCAGGATCACGTCTTGGTGTTCGTCGATAAACGCGTGCACACTCGACATATCCGAAGTCACAAGTGTGGGCGAAGTAAATTCCGCAAACTTCAAGATGGCCAGCTTCTCGTTGTAGTCACGCAATGATGCCGGGCGGTTGATGATTCGCGCGCCCTGCGACTCTGCAAGACTCAAAAGTAATGTGGCGTAGAGATACTCTTGATCAAACGGCGGGTCTTTGCGCATCAGCACCGCGCCAAGCTCGATGAGCGGTTTAGTTGCCTCTTGCGTTACGGCGTACCACGCATGATTGTCGGCTGACAATGTGAGTTGCTTGGCATTCGCGCAGACGACGTTGCCACGCGAGAACATGTCTTTGGCTTCAAACGCCCACACGGTATGGCTTTGCTTGCTAGCCTCGCGCATCATAAAGACCGACGAATCTTTGTAGGCCTTGAGGCCGGCGATCGGATCGACGATGAAGGCGATATCCATTATTCGGCCGCGATCGAGTTGGGGCGAATCAATGTCGGTGCACCTGCTGCGGGCGCGGCTTTCGATTTGTCGGCATCCACCATCTCGCCGAGCGTTACAAGTTCCTTTGCCGCTGCCAGCATCGCCAGACGTGCCACCACACCGTAAGTGTAAAAACGATTCGGTGGTGAATCGGGCAGACCCGCACAGTCGGGCGTGTGGCAATCGGTCTCAAATGCAAGCGGCACAAAACTCATGCCGCGCGAGTTGAGGTTCTCATCAATGCCACGGTCAGTATTGACGCGATAAAAGCCACCAACAACAAATTGGTCGATCATGTACACCACCGGCTCGGCTACGGCATCGTTGACGCGTTCAAAGGTATAAACACCTTCTTGAATGATGACTTCGTTGACTTCCAATCCTTCTTTGATCACCGCCATCTTGTTGCGCTCTTTGCGATTCAAGTCGCGCACGTCGTCCGCCGACCGCGCCGTCAACACACCCATACCGTAGGTGCCGGCGTCGGCTTTGACGATGACAAAGGGTTTTTCTTTGATGCCGTATTGGTTGTACTTCTCTTGAATTTCTTTGAGTACCGCATCGACGTTCGCAGCAAGGCACTCTTCGCCTTCCTTCGCCGAAAAGTTCACGCGTCCGCATTGCGAGAATTCAGGATTGATCATCCAAGGATCAATATTGATGAGCTTGGCAAACTCTTCCGCCACGCGGTCATAGGCGTGAAAGTGGATGGTCTTGCGGCGGTTGGTCCATCCCGAGTAAAGCGGTGGCACCACCGGCTGTTCGATGTTTTCCAAGATCGGCGGCACACCCGCAGACAAATCGTTGTTCAACAGCACCGCACACGGGTCAAATCCCTCAACGCCGACGCGATTGCCAATACGAACGACTGGCTCCAAGGTGAGCTTCTCACCGTTTGGCAGATCGAGTGTTGTTGCAGTATTGATCTCGGGGTTGATCGAACCCACTCGAACATCTAACCCTGCGCCGTCCAGAATCTTTCGGATTGCGGCGACGTTGCTGAGATAAAACAGATTCCGCGTGTGATTCTCCGGGATCAGCAGAAAGCGCTGCTTGTCCGGGCAAATTTTTTGCACCGCCGACATCATCGCGTGCACACAGAGAGGCAGAAAATCGGGGTTCAGGTTATTGAAGCCACCCGGGAAAAGATTGGTATCAACGGGGGCGAGCTTGAAGCCAGAATTGCGCAAGTCCACCGACGAGTAAAAGGGTAAGGTGTGGGCCTGCCACTGAGCGCGGAACCAGCGCTCAATCGTCGGGCGCGAATCGAGAATCTTTTGCTCGAGTTCCAGCAACGGGCCGGTCAGTGACGTGGTGAGATGTGGAACCATGCGCAAATCCTTCGCTCGATTATCCGATCTGGCGATTGGGGCGATGACAGCAACTTCAACGCCTGCCCTACTGCATATAGTCGTCGGACGGCCTGAGAGTTTACTCTGCCCTCGGTCTGATATTGTCACGCCGTGTCACGACACCCTTTCACTCATTTTTTTGACGCGTAATCAACCATGCCGATCCTTACTGCCCACCCCGCCCTGTTCGCCGTCCTGATGCTTATCGCATCGAACGTATTCATGACCTTTGCATGGTATTCCCATCTGAAGAACCTGAACGACAAGCCATGGTGGATTGCCGCGCTCGTGTCGTGGGGAATTGCGCTGTTTGAGTACCTGCTACAGGTCCCCGCCAACCGCATGGGCTTTACGGTGATGAATTTGGGCCAGCTAAAGATACTTCAGGAGGTCATTACCCTTGTGGTTTTTGTGCCCTTTGCGGTGCTGTACATGGGCGAGAAGTTAAGTCTGAACTTTCTCTGGGCGGGGTTATGTTTGCTCGGCGCGGTCTATTTCATCTTTAAGGCATAAAGCGGGCGGCGCAGCGGCAACCTAGCCTGAACATTTCATGGGGACGCGTTCGAAAGCGGGCGAGTAGTTAAACAGGCGAGCGGTTTTTTGCCTGACCGACCACAGCATCGCGGGCTAGGCTTCGGCAGGAGGGCGGAACATTTTTGTCCAATCGCCCGCAAGCGAACCTGTAGCCCGCATCCACAGCAAGCGAGAAACGCGCCTAATTGGTTTGCCAATCGCCCAGAGGCAACCTCCTTCTAAGCAACTGGCGACCCATGAAACATTCAGGCTAGAGATGGATTTTCGCGGAGAGCGCCGTTATGGGAGAATCCGGCCAACGATAGACCCAACATTTCTTCTCACGCCCCATTCAAGTCATATGCATCTTCACATCCTAGGCATCTGCGGTACGTTTATGGGCGGGCTCGCGGCGCTGGCCAAGGATATGGGCCACACCGTCACCGGTTGTGACGCAAACGTGTATCCGCCGATGTCCACGCAACTAGAAGCACTCGGGATCGGTTTGTATGAAGGATTTGACGCCGAGCAACTCGACAAATATCCCGCAGACGTTTACGTGGTGGGCAACGCCATGACCCGTGGCAAGCCAATCATCGAGGAAATCCTCAATCGCGGTTTACCGTATATTTCCGGGCCCCAATGGTTGGGCGAAAACGTGTTGCAAGGCAAATGGGTGCTCTCGGTTGCCGGTACGCATGGCAAGACCACCACCTCATCGATGTTGGCGTGGATACTCGACTATGCGGGGGTTGGCCCCGGATTTTTGATTGGCGGCATCGCTAAAAACTTTGGGATTTCTGCCCGCCTGCCTGTCACTGATTCGCCGTTCTTCGTGATTGAGGCGGATGAATACGATACGGCGTTCTTTGACAAGCGCTCGAAGTTCGTACACTACCGTTCGCGCACTGTTGTTCTCAATAACCTTGAATATGATCATGCGGACATCTTTCCGAACATCGAAGCCATCGAGACACAGTTTCACCATCTGGTTCGTACAGTGCCGGCAAATGGTCTCATCGTTGCAAACGGCACTGAGCCACATCTCGCCAACGCCCTCGACAAGGGCAGTTGGACACCGATTGAATACTTCGGCCCGGGTATGCAGTGGGATTTTCGTCGCGGGGAGGAGGAGAATCAGTTTGAGGTACGTTGTGACGAAAAGAATCGGGGCACAGTCGCATGGGACCTCACCGGTACACATAACAAGATGAATGCACTTGCCGCCATCGCGGCGGCGCGCCATGCCGGTGTGCCGGTCAAGATATCAATCGAAGCGCTGAACCAATTCAGCGGCGTGGCACGTCGCATGGAAGTACGCGGGGTAGTAAATGGCATTACTGTATACGACGACTTTGCCCATCATCCGACCGCAATTGCGACCACCCTCGCCGGCCTTCGCCGTCATGTCGGCCTAGCGCGCATCATCGCGGTGTTGGAGCCGCGCTCCAACACCATGCGACTTGGTTCAATGCGAAATGCGCTGCCCGCTTCGCTTGCCAACGCCGACCTAGTGATCATCCATGCGCATAATCTTGGCTGGGATGCGGGCGAGACATTTACGCCAATCAGCGGCAAAACGGGCGTGTTTGATAACTTATCCAATCTGGTTGAGGCGGTTGTCGCGACTGTGCAGCCGAACGACCATGTTGTCGTCATGAGCAACGGTGGCTTTGGTGGGGTACACAAGAAAATCCTGCGCGCACTCGAAGACAAGACAGCCGCGATAGGTCAGAAAACTTGACGTCCATTGCTGTCGGGATGCTCAACTGTAGACGCACCGCAAGTCCTTGCTAATAATCGCCTAGGCAATCCAATTCCGCTCTTTTCGGCGTTTTGGGGGCCGCTTCGGGCTTGTTTAGAATGCGAATCAATACGAGAGAAAGTGCAGAGTGTCGGGCGACTAAATTCTTGAAAGTCGACGTCGCGATCATCACAACCCCGCAACACTTACAAGCGACGACACTTGCTGTGAGCGCTGAATCCTCGAGCAACTCGGCATCACAAAAGTGGTCTCCGGCCTTAAAGATCGAGAGAATGACTTGATTTCGCGCGCTATCAGCCACGATAGCGTGGGCAACGCCGGTGGCAATGATAAAGAGATGTTGTGGCGTTTCACCAGCAAAAGTGATCGTGCCGCCTCGGCGATTTCTTCCAGTGTCGTTTCAGGCAGATCAGCGAATGGCGTGCTGGCTTTTAACAGCATGGTTGATACGCGCGTCTAGGTGATTACTGTTCTCCGGCTGTGTGCGAAGAAGTA
>JBEILF010000193.1:0-4958 GCA_040379385.1 Burkholderiales bacterium
AGTCGGCGATGTTGTGCTCAAAGGACAAATGATCGGCACTCTCGGCCAGACGGGCCGTGCCACCGGCCCACACTTGCATTTTGAAGTCCGCGAAAACTCGGTTCCGCTCAACCCGAACCGTTTCCTCAATTTCGCTCGCGCCCAAGAGCCCGCTCAAGCCGTAAAGGCCGCTCGCGCTCCGTAGGTCCTCTGCTGTTGCGACCGGCGTCCCCCCCCTTTGGGGTGATCGCCCGAGGAGACGCGTCTCGCCCTGCTCGTTGCAGGTATCCCAGGCTCCTCCCTGCTCCCCTTTTTATTTGCTGTCCACACGTTCCGAGGGCGGCGAGCTTAGTTAGTCCAACAGAATTAGTCCACTAGAAAGTTAGTCATGTTTGATTCCGTCCTGAAATCGATTTTTGGTAGCCGTAACGAACGCCTTCTGAAGCAATATCAAAAACGTGTTCTTGCCATCAACGCGCTTGAGCCCACTGTCGAGGCGCTCAGCGACGAGGCGCTCAAAGCCAAGACACAGGAGTTCAAAAACCGCTTTGCCAAGGGCGAAACGCTCGATCAGCTGTTGCATGAGGCATTTGCGGTTGTCCGTGAAGCGGGTAAACGCGCGTTGGGTATGCGCCACTTTGACGTGCAGCTGGTTGGCGGCATGGTGTTGAATGATGGCAAGATTGCCGAGATGCGCACCGGTGAGGGCAAAACGCTGATGGCGACACTGCCTTGTTACCTGAATGCGATTTCCGGCAAGGGTGTGCACGTGGTGACAGTGAACGACTATCTGGCAAAGCGTGATAGCGAGTGGATGGGACGGCTGCACAATTTCCTCGGTCTGTCGGTTGGTTGCAACTTGTCGCAGATGCCGGAAGACGAAAAACGTGCCGCCTTCGCCGCAGACATTACCTACGGTACCAACAACGAATTCGGTTTCGATTACCTGCGTGACAACATGAAAACCACGAAGGATGAACGCGTCATGCGCGGCCTCAATTTCGCGATTGTGGATGAGGTCGATTCGATCCTGATCGACGAGGCGCGGACGCCACTCATCATCTCCGGCCAAGCCGAAGACTCCACCGCCATGTATCAGCGCATCAATCTGCTCATACCACACCTGACTAAGCAGGAAACCGAAGACGGTCCTGGTGACTTTTGGGTAGATCTCAAGCAGCATTCGGTGACATTGTCGGAGCAGGGCCACGAGCGGGCCGAAGAATTGCTGGCACAGAACGGTCTGTTGCCGCTTGGCGCATCACTCTACGATCCCGCCAACATCATGTTGATGCACCACGTTTATGCCGCAGTACGCGCCCATGCGTTGTACCACCGCGACCAGCACTACGTTGTGCAGAATAACGAGGTCGTCATCGTGGATGAATTCACCGGTCGCATGATGACCGGGCGTCGCTGGTCCGAGGGTCTTCACCAAGCGGTTGAGGCGAAAGAAGGTGTGCAGATTCAAAATGAATCACAGACACTCGCCTCCATCACGTTCCAAAACTACTTCCGCCTGTATGCCAAGCTCGCCGGTATGACCGGTACGGCAGATACCGAGGCGTTTGAATTTTCGCAAATCTATAACCTTGAGACCGTCATCATTCCGCCCAACCGCCCGATGGTGCGCAAGGACGAGAATGACCTTGTCTACATGTCTGTCGGCGAGAAGTACAATGCCATCGCGCAAGACGTGAAGGACTGTTATGAACGCGGACAGCCGGTGCTGCTTGGTACCACCTCGATCGAGAACTCCGAATTGCTGTCGGAGTTGCTCAAGCGGGAGAAAATTCCACACGAAGTACTCAACGCAAAACAGCACGCGCGTGAAGCTGAGATCGTTGCCCAGGCGGGCAAGCCTAAAGCGGTTACGATTGCCACCAACATGGCCGGTCGTGGAACCGACATTGTTTTGGGCGGCAGCATCGAGCGAGAACTGCATGAAATCGAGAGCAATCAAAAACTGAGCGACAGCCAAAAAGAGGCGAAGATCGCAGAGGCCAAAGCGGCCTGGCAAGAGCGTCACGATCTCGTTGTTAAACTGGGAGGCTTGCATATCATTGGCTCAGAGCGCCATGAATCACGGCGTATCGATAACCAACTGCGTGGTCGTGCGGGACGTCAAGGCGACCCGGGGTCGTCACGCTTCTATCTTTCATTCGAGGATCCGCTGCTGAAGATTTTCGCGGGTGATCGCCTCAAGGCCATCATGGGTCGCTTGAATATTCCAGAAGGCGAGGCAATAGAAGCCGGACTGGTGTCGCGTTCGATTGAGAACGCCCAGCGCAAGGTAGAAGCGCGCAATTTTGATATTCGTAAACAACTTCTCGAATACGACGATGTCGCCAACGACCAACGCAAAGTGATCTATCAACAGCGTAACGAGTTACTCGATGCGGACCATATCTCCGAGACTGTCACCGCCATGCGTAATGATGTGCTCGTGCAAACCATCCATGCGTATATTCCGCCTGAGACATTGGAAGAACAGTGGGATGTTCCAGCAGCAACTGCCGCGTTGAAGAACGAGTTTGGTATTGATGCACCTCTGGCGCAGTGGCTGGCATCGGATGAAGAAATCGACACCGAGACAGTAGTGAAGCGGGTCCTGACCAACGCGACCGACCAGTACAATACCAAGTTTGCAAATGTGGACAAAGCGCTCCTGCACCAATACGAGCGTTCGGTGATGTTGCAATCGCTTGATAACCATTGGCGTGAGCACCTTGCGTCGCTGGATTATCTGCGCCAAGGTATCCATTTGCGCGGTTACGCACAAAAACAGCCAAAACAGGAATACAAGCGTGAAGCCTTCGAGTTGTTTGGCAATATGCTTGAAAATGTTAAGCGCCAAACCACACAGATTCTGGTGAACGTGCAAGTGCAGTCACAAGAGCAGGTCGAAGCGGCCGAGCGCGCGGCTGAAGAAGCGGCGGCAAAGGCAGTGCACAACGTGCAATATCATCATGCTGATACCGAACAGGCATTGGCTGAGGCGGCTGCAACGGCAGACCCATCGCACAAGCCGTTTGTGCGGGCGGGTGAGAAGCTGGGACGCAACGACCCTTGCTACTGTGGCAGCGGCAAGAAATACAAACACTGCCACGGAAAGTTGTCGTAAAGCGGCTGCACGCCGCGTCTCGCAGATTGTGATGCTCGCCGTATACCCCATACGGCTGTGCTTCTCGTCCACGATCCATCGGCGCTCGTGACGCTTTCTGACAGCGCCCGGGTCGGCAAAATAATGGAACGGCAATCCTTCTGGTATTGATATCGTTGTCGCGCTGGGGCACAACCAAAGGAGTTGCGCCGGGCCGGGTCCAAATCTTCTTGCCCGGGCGGCATTACCCCGCTTGGAGTGTGCTCCCAAATAGCTAAGCCAGCGCAAGGCGCTTACAAACTTCGCCCTAAAGTAACTCTGTGTCCTCGTGCGAGTAGGCGGGCGAACACGCGCAGAGAATGTGCAACGCCTCGTTGCCCGTATTGGTGATGCAATGCGGGGTGCCGGGACGGATGACAATACTGTCCCCTGTGTTTACTTCGAACGACTCGCTATCTAAGATCATCATGCCACGCCCTGCGGTCAAGTGATAAATCTCCTCGGCAAGGTGGTGTCTATGCAAGACGGTTGTCTGGCCCGGTTGTACGACCGCTTCCGCTAGACTTTGGTTGATCACGCCGCTTGTTGAAGGGTGTAGCAGCTCGCGGATAACTGAGCCGTCTTTTGTGACGTATGCGGATACACTGTTAATCTGTGTTTTCGTGGTGGTGGCAGGCATGGCAGAGTGAGGTTTGAGAGGTTCCGTGCCATAATTTTTGCACGCTCTGTGTGTGAGCACAAAAGTTTTCGAGGACTCCAGTATGGCCGTGAATTATGTGTTGCCAACTCCAACATCGCTGCGACCCATCGCCGGGCTCCGCTTGGGCTACGCTGAAGCTAATGTGCGCAAGCCCAATCGCAAGGATATGTTGATTGCGGTACTCGATGAAGGCAGTATTGCTGCGGGTGTGTTTACGCAGAATCGGTTTTGTGCAGCACCGGTTACTGTGTGTCGGGAACACTTGACCAAGACGGGTAATCAGCGGGCCATCATTGTCAACACTGGTTGCGCCAATGCGGGAACCGGCGAGCGTGGGCTTGCCGATGCACTAGACACTTGCGCGGCAGTGGCTGCGGCACTGGGTTGCAGGGCGGAAGAGGTGTTGCCGTTTTCGACCGGTGTCATCATGGAACATCTGCCGATGGAGAAGATTTTAGGTGGGATCCCCAAATGTGTTGCCAACTTAACCGCAGATGGATGGTACGATGCGGCACACGCCATCATGACAACCGATACCGTGCCCAAGGCGGTGTCCAAGCAAATCACGCTTTACGGCAAGACGGTAACAATCACCGGCATTTCAAAAGGCGCTGGCATGATCCAGCCCAACATGGCAACCATGCTGGGCTTTATTGCCACCGACGCGTGTATCGCCGCAGATACGTTGCAAGACATGGTGCGTAATGCGGCTGAGGTGTCGTTTAACGCCATTACTATCGACGGTGATACTTCGACTAACGACTCGTTTGTGTTGATCGCCACCAACAAGGCAGATCATCCGGCGGTGTGGGGTGAAGGCACCGCTGAGTATGCCCAGCTACAACACGCCATTAACGATGTGGCGATTGCATTGGCGCAGGCCATTGTGCGTGACGGCGAGGGCGCGACCAAATTTATCAGCATCAACGTTAGCGGCGGCAAGACACGTGCGGAGTGTATGAAAGTGGCAAAGGCGATAGGACATTCACCGCTGGTGAAAACCGCATTTTTTGCGTCGGACCCAAACTTGGGTCGGATTCTTGCGGCGGTGGGTTACGCCGGTATCGATGATCTCGATCAAAACAAAATCACGCTACATCTTGGTGACGTGTTGGTCGCGGAAAACGGTGGTCGTTCAGCAAGTTATCGCGAAGAAGATGGTTCACGCGTTATGAA
>JBEILF010000194.1:0-4949 GCA_040379385.1 Burkholderiales bacterium
AGAACATTGCAATCCAATCGCCCGCGAGCGAACCTGCAGACCGCATCCACAGCAAGCGAGAAACGAGCCTAATTGGTTTGCCAATCGCCCAGAGGCAACGTCCTGCTGAGCAATCGGCGACCCATGAAATATTCAGGCTAGTTCAGCGATGTGACGCGACAGCGTCGGCTGTTGCCCACCGAGTTTGCGCGCCGCCCCCATCAAGCTGCCAGCGTCGAGAACCGCTACAAAACTGCTTACCAGTGTCCAGTCAAAGTTTTATGTCAATACGGAATTGTATATCTCAGTTACAAATTTAAGCAATTGTCGAATAGCTCGCGCACGCGCAAAGTTCAGCACAGCAACTGCGCATCAACAGTACATCAAACACGCATCAACCTCATCAAGGAGATCGGCATGCAAGCGAACCCCAACAAAACCGTACTCATTCTCGGCGCGAACGGTCGCCTCGGTCACACAGTTCTTGACGCTTTTGCTACAGCTGGCTGGGATGTTCTGGCCCAGGCAAGACGCCCGATCGAGAACCTGCCGCCACAGGCGCGCCAGCTCGGCATTGATATGTCCAACACCGAAGCGGTCGCCAGCGCCGCGCGTGATGCCAGCATCGTGGTCTACGCGGTTAATCCCTTGTACACAGAATGGGATGAAAAGCTGCTGCCGCTAGCGCGTCAAGGCATGGGTATCGCCGAACGTCTCGGCGCGCTGTTTATGCTGCCAGCTAACGTTTATGCATTCGGCGAAAAAATGCCGGCGCGACTTGTCGAAAGCACAATACAACGACCAACATCCAAAAAAGGCAAGCAACGCGTGGCGCTCGAAGAGGAAATGCAAACACGCATACAGCGCGGACTGCGCGGCGTGGTGATTCGCGCCGGGGATTTTTTTGGAAGCGGTACAGGCAACTGGTTCGACCAAGTGATCGTCAAGTCGATCAAGAGCGGCAAACTTGTTTACCCGGGCCCGACGGATGTCGTTCACGCCTGGACGTACCTGCCGGATTTGGCGCGGGCGTTTGTCGGCCTCGCCGAACTCGACCTCGCCGGCAAGCTGAACGCCCCGGTCATGCGGCACTACACGCCAGCAACGGCCTCAACCATCGGTTCGTTTAAGAAAATTCACTTTGCCGGCCATAACATCAACGGCAAAGAATTGCTCGACAGCGTTGAGACAGTCGCAAGGCGACTGAATATCGCCAGTGGCCGCTTCAAACGTTCGAGCATGCCGTGGTCGGTGGTTCGTATCATTGGTGTGGTCAACCCGATGTGGCGCGAGCTTGCCCGGATGTCGTATCTGTGGCGGGTGCCGCACGCCGTCGAAAGCATCTCTATGGCTGATTTGTTACCCAATCTCACGCAGACGCCTCTGGATGTCGCGGTTCAAACCTCAATCGAAACTCTCGGCTATGGTCGCGCGGCCGCCAAAAGGACGCAGGCGTCACCGCGCCTCGCCACCAGCATATCCCGCTAGCTTTTACCGGAATTGGAACATGCGAACCCACGCATCCCCATTCATCAACCATTCGGCGGCATCTTTGCCCTCGTCGCTGCCACGCTCTTCACGGTCACGATAGTTGTGCTCGGCCAGGCGATAGGCTGGCCGGGCATTCTGCGCGAACCCCCCTCAGTCGTACTTCCCCGCATTGATGCCAATCGAATGCCGATGATCTTCGGCTATGCCTGCTACCTGCTTTCCTCTCTCGCGCTGATCCCGGTCGCATTTGCGTTACGCGAGCGATTCATCGCCGCAAGTGTCAGCCATGCCGTCGCAGACACCATCACTTTTTTCGGTGCCGCTGGCGCGGTACTGAAAATACTCGGCATTGTGCGTTGGTCAGCATCCATGCCGACGTTGGCTTCGCAGTACATTGCGGCGACAACACCGGAAACACGCAGCATGCTCGAAGTGTCTTACACTGCAATCCATGGGTACGCTGGCTCGGTGGGCGAGTTGCTCGGTGTGCAGTTGGTGAGCGGCATCTGGATGACGAGTGTGGGCTTCGTGTTGCTGCGCCGATTCAGCGCAGGCTGGAGGGCGTCGTTGGTCAGCACGTTGGGCATCCTGACCGGCACTGGTCTTGTCATCGCGACCGCAAGAATTTTTGAACCAAACATCGCCGCCATTCAGGCGTTCACCAATCCGGCCGGGCTGATCTGGGTGGTCGCGCTGGGAATACTGATGTGCGCTAAGGCCCGCACACAACCCAGCAACGAAGCGCTGCCAACATCGCTTTCAATGGCCGATAGCAGTACCTCGCAACGGTCTTAATCTTCAACCTCACTTAGTCGAAGTAGTCACCATGGTTATTCATCATTTTGTAAAACGCGTCCTAGCCGTTACAACCGTCAGTGTGCTTGCAGCGTGCAGCTCGATTGCCCCAACCCAGTCCACGCTCGGTTCCTCAGCCGAGCTGCGCACCAGTAGCGACGGTTCGCGACATTTCCTCAAGGCACCGATCAACATCCAGACCGAAATTTACATCGCTGATGTAGGCGTTGTGCTTGCACCTGACGCAAAGGAGTCTCTGTCCGCCGAAGAGCGCCGGGAACTGACCGATGAACTTCGCAAACAGCTAGTCACTTCCCTGAAGGAGACTTACAAGGTCGTCGAAACACCATCGGCCAATTCGCACTCACTACGGGCAACCATCACTGATGTGCGCACTTCGAGTGTCGTCGGCAATGTTGTGTCAACAGTGCTGCTTATTCTGCCGGTAGATAAAGGCGGTGCGGCAGTCGAATTCGAGCTGAAGTCCCCGTCAGGCGAACGCGTTGCGGCCATGTCGGTTGCCGCGCAGGGGAAATTTGTGCAGTTTTCGGGCGCGTTCTCAAAACTTGGGCAAGCCAAACTAGTGATGGCGGATCACGCTAAGTCTCTGGCCGAGCTGCTGCAAGGTAACGTCCCGACCGGTACGAAGGCCAGCAGCTAGTCCGCACTACACAGGTCAAAAAGCGAAAACAACATGAACCGACGTTCATTCATCCAACTTGTTGGCGGTGGCGTGGTGCTTGCTGCCACGTCCGCTACCAGCGGGTGTAGCACTCGACTGCCCGACGTAGCGGTCACGCCTTGGAAGGGGCCAGTTAACGAGTCGGATCCACGCAAATGGATTCTCAGTTATGCCATTCTCGCGCCTAACGCCCACAACCTGCAGTCGTGGTTGGTGGATTTGAGGACGTCGGATGAGATAACCCTCTACTGCGATTCGTCTCGATTGTTACCAGAGATTGACCCGTTCGGTCGACAAAGCATGATCAGTCAGGGCACTTTCTTGGAACTGCTCGTAATTGCAGCCAAGGAGCGCGGGCTGGCGGCTGAAATCACCCTCTTTCCAAACGGCGAATTCAACCTGATGCAAGCATCAAGCCAGCCCACGGCACGAATCCGCCTACAGAAAGCCGCCGACATCAAGGCCGACCCGTTGTTTTCACAAATTGTACGGCGGCGCACTAACCGGGATGCCTACCTGCCTTTAGCAGTACCCCCCGGCGCGATGGCAGCCATCGCCGAGAGTGTCGCCGGGTTTGATACACGGGTCGGCTTCATCGACAGCAGCACGCCTGATTTATGCGACCAGCATCGACGAATCGCCCTGGATGCGTTTCGCATTGAACTGGTGACACCGCGAACCATGATGGAAACGCTGCGAGTGGTACGAGTTGGGCCTGCGGAAATCGCCGAGTACCGCGACGGGATTTCAGTCAACAAGTTGATGCCTAGAGTGATGGCGGCAATCGGTTTGTTTGATCGCACCAAGGCGCCTGCCGCTGATGACATGGCGATCACCACGCAGCTTGCGGATTTTCAAACCAGCCTGAATTCAACCAACGCATTTTTTTGGCTATCGACCGCCAACAACAGCCGCGAGACTCAAGTCAACGTCGGGCGCGCCTATGTCCGCGCGCAACTCGCCGCGGCGGCAGTCGGACTCTCCATGCACCCGTTGTCACAAGCCCTGCAGGAATATCCCGAACAGGCGGGCGAGTACAGAAAGTTTCACGATCTTGTTGGTGCGTCGGCAAGAGCAGAGACGGTACAAATGTGGGCACGGTTGGGATATGGCACGGTGATTGAACCTTCCCCAAGGCGCGGGATGGCAGCACACATCCGCAGTGTCTGAGACAACCAGTGCCGATCGACACGCCCATGCAGCGTTTCAGACCTAGGCCGTAGCTGATACATCAACCGTGAGCACTTGCAGCGTACCAACAAAAACGGCTGCCGCGGTCATCCGCAACAGCCGTCTTCAATGAACAACTAATTCTTAATCGGCGCGTACTTACCTAGCAAATACTTGCTCAGGAACGTAATGGTCGAAAAGAACTGGTAATCCGCGTTCGCCTTCTTTGCGAAGCCGTGCCCTTCGTCCAGAGCCGTCATATACCAAACCGGTGTGCCGTTTTTCTTCACTGTGGCAACAATTTGATCCGCCTCTTGGTATGGCACGCGTGGATCGTTCTTGCCTTGCACCACAAACAGCGGCTTCTTGATCTTGGAGGCGTTATTGAGCGGCGCGATTTTTTCCATGAACTTGCGCATCTCCGGATCGCGCTCGTCGCCGTATTCCACGCGACGCAGGTCACGACGATAACTTTCGGTCTTCTCAAGGAAGGTGACAAAGTTTGAGATACCGACGACATCAATCGCCGCAGCGATACGATCCGCATAGTTGGTCGATACAGCAAGTGACATATAACCGCCATAGCTGCCGCCGGTGACGGCAATCTTGCTCGCGTCCAAATCTTTCTGGGTGGCGATCCAATCAAACAGCGCGCCAATGTCTTTCACCGAGTCTTCGCGCAACATGCCGTTGTCGAGCTTCAAGAACGACTTACCGTAACCGCTTGATCCGCGTACGTTCGGGTAAATGATACTGATGCCCATCTCATTGGTGAAGTAGTTATTACGGCCCATGAAGCCGGGCTGAAACTGTGCCTCGGGTCCGCCGTGGA
>JBEILF010000195.1:0-4759 GCA_040379385.1 Burkholderiales bacterium
CGTAAAGAACGGGCGACAAGCCCCGAAACAAGGGTAAGAACGAGGAAAAATGATCGTCTAGTTGCAATTCTCAAACGCGCTGCGTAAAAAAATCGAACCGACAACGGTTCCACTGCAGTGCGAGGGTTTCGAGAAGTACCCAAGAGTGAAAGTCGCCGATTGACGGGTACTTTCAAGCAAAAATGGCTGGAAGCACCCGTCTAACCTAGGGTTTGTTCGCACGATCCCAAGACGCGACCCGACGCAAATTCTCACGATAGCGTCGGCTCACCGGCAGCGTCCCGCCGTCGCGCATCTTGGCGCGCGCGTCCCCTGATTCAAGCGGCTCGATCACTTCCACACAATCGAGATTGACGATATAACTTCGGTGCACACGCACAAAGCGCTGCGGATTGAGCCGCGTTTCTATCTCCGCCATCGTTGAGCGCAGCGGGTAATCCCGGCCACGCACCCGCAGATTCACATAGTTGCCCCATGCCTGCAGCCACTCGACCTCCGCCGCCGGTAAGAGAAATTCCTTACCGAGCTTCTTCACCAAGAAGCGTTCGGGTAACTCTATTGGCCCCACTGGCGGGCCTGAATCGGGTGCGGCCAGCAAAGTTGCTTCGCCCTGCACGCGCAGCAGCACGAGTTGGTAGAAGCCTATGGACAGCAAGATCGAGAAATACGAGCGAACGTCTTTCAGATATTCGTAGAACAGTTCGCGCGGCCAATTGCCGAAGTCATAGGTGCTGCCTTGCATGAGATATACGATTTTGCGAATGGCCACCATGCCGAGGACGTGCAACAAGCAGTACCCGACGGACGCCAAGAGGTGCCACTTCAAGTTGGATCGCCATGTGCCGAAGCTGATCGGGAAGCGACGCATCATCGCCACAACAGCAGGGATCAAAGCCAGCATGACGAGGCTGCTTGACCATTCCCAAACTGCCGGTTTCCAGGCGGCAAACCCGAGCTGGTGGCGCTCAACATCCATCGCCACTACTACCGTATTAAAGGTGGCGTTTAAGCCGTACAAGACGACCCAGAAACCCGGCTCCACCACCGGCTGCCAAGGCCGGTAGCGCGCCAGCCAATCCGGCTCTACCCCCGCTGGCAATGGCGATGTGGTGAGGACGGGCGGGGTGACGGGCTTGGTGGCCGACTTGGAAACATCAAAAGGAACGCGTGAATTCATGCCGCAAATTGTACTGGCGGGTAGGATGCGGTGCGCTGAATTTTGTCCCCGATTTCCACCACTTGTCACTAACGGCCATCAAATCAGCACATTACGATGGCATTGCGATAACGCACTCCGTAACGTGCGCCGGTCATTCACCCCTTGGTTATCACAATGAACCGACGCCACGACATCGATGCGCTGCGCGCCATCGCCTTTGGGCTGCTCATCGCCTATCACCTCGCCATGTTCTACGTCGCCGATTGGAGATGGCATATCAAAAGCGAGCACCTGTCCGAATTTCTACAAGTCCCGATGCTGTTCGTCAACCGCTGGCGCATGGACTTGATCTTCATGATTTCCGGCATCTCGGCCGCGTTTATGTGGAAATCCGACCGGGTCCTTGCGTTTTTCAAGCAACGTAGCAAACGCCTGTTGCTGCCGCTGTTGTTCGGTTGTTTGGTCGTCGTGCCGGTACAGCCGTACTGCCAAGGCGTGACGAATGGACTGGTTGAACCAGGCTTTGTGCAATTTCTCTATCGCTACTATGTCGGCTACGAGTGGCCGAAGGGTGCTTTTGCCGGCTGGAAGCACAGCTTTACCTGGAATCACCTTTGGTATCTGGTGTACCTGTATCTCTACACCGTCGTACTGGTGCTGATCCACAAGCCTCTCGCGTCACGTGCAGGCAAGACCCTTGAACAGACCTTCACCAATCTGCGCGGTTGGCGTTTGCTCATTTGGCCCGCCGCCCCATTTCTGATTTACACCGTCTTGCTGCAACCGCACTTTCCGAATAACAACGGACTGACGAAAGATTGGTATGCACACGCCACCTACTTCACGATGTTCTTGCTCGGCTTCTGGCTGGCCAAATCTGGCGGACTATGGAACGAGTTGCGTCGACTGCGTCAGGTGTCGCTGGCAGTCGCGTTATTCGCGTATTTGTTCTACCTCTTGACCCGCATTGGTGCCACCGATGAAAGTGGAATTCACGAAATCCTGCCCATTTGGGTGTTCCGCAATCTGTACATGTGGGCAGCACTTTGCACCATTTTCGGCTGGAGTTTTCACTTACTCAATCGCCCGTTGCGATGGCTGCCTTGGGCTAATGAAGCGGTCTACCCTTGGTACATCCTGCATCAGAGTGCCATCGTTCTATTCGGCTACTGGCTTATCCCGTTGAAGCTGGGTGCAATCGCCGAGCCAATCGTGTTGACCGTCGGAACGGTGCTGGCCTGCTGGGCCCTCACCTCTGGTCTGATCCAGCGTGTCCGCTGGCTGCGGCCGTTGTTTGGCCTGAAGACGGTTGGGCATCCCCACACCGCATGATGCGACGAACCGACGATTTAAGGGCATAGATCGTCGGCCATTACAATTTGATTTAGGCAAAATGAGATGCCGCCTCATTTGCCAGCGCATTCATGCCTGCCTGTGTGGAGTCATCTGTAGCGAACCAACCTTCCTGCGAGGAAATCCCCATGAAACGCGTCTTCAAGTGGCTCGGTATTGCCATTGCATCTCTGTTGCTAATCATCACCGCTCTCGGCCTGCACACGTGGTATGCCAAGCCGCTGTCGATAGACTGGTTCTATACCAAGGTATTCGGTGAATTTGCCCTTGACAACCCCGAACTGCTAACCCAGTTGCGAATCCTCGAGCAAGTTGGCATCCGCGGGCATAACGCCAAGCTGGGTGATTCTTCACCCGCCGAGACCGAACGCCAATTCGCCAAACTAAAAGCCAATTATGAAACGCTGAAGAGCTACGACAGTCGCAGCTATACCGGCCAAGATCGCCTGTCCTATGACGTGCTTGAGTACTTCCTTGGGACACAGGTGCGTGGTGAGGCGTGGAAGTATCACGACTATCCCGTCAACCAAATGTTTGGCATTCAAAATGACTTGCCAAATTTGCTGACCGAGACGCAGCAGGTCAACGACGCCACCGATGCGGAACACTATCTGGCGCGAATGGCGCTATTCCCAAAGAAGATGGACGAAGTTATCGAAAGCCTCAAGGTTCGTGAAGCGAAGAAAATCATCCCGCCAAAGTTTGCGGTCGAAAAGTCTCTCGGGCAAATTAAGGCTTTTATGCAACCGGCACCCGCAAAAAACGCCTTGGTGCTAAGCCTGAAGAACAAACTGGACAAAATTCCGGCCGACAAGCTGGGCCAGCCCAACCGCGACGCCTTTCTAAAGCGCGCCGAGGAAAGTGTCAGCACAAATGTGCTACCGGCTTATTCCAAACTCGCCCAGTATCTTGAAGCACTGGGGAGCAAGGCGCTGGAGAACAACGGCGTTTGGGCGCTTCCCGACGGCGAGAAGTTCTACAACTATCAGATTGAGTCGATGACGACGACCAAACTGACGGGTGAAGAATTACACACGCTCGGGCTCCAGGAAGTGGCGCGCATTGGTGCGGACATGGATGCCATTCTTGAAGCAGAAGGTTACAAAAAAGGCACCCGGGCAGAACGCTTGGCCGCCCTTTCAAAGGCCCCATCGCAGTTGTATCCCAACACCGACGAAGGGCGCGCACAAATCCTCAAGGATTACACCGCCATCATCGACGAAATCAATTCCAAGATCGACCCGCTATTTGGTATCAAGCCAAAAGCCAAAGTCATTGTTGAGCGTGTGCCGACTTTTACTGAAAACGGGGCACCGTTTGCCTACTACAACCCACCGGCGATGGACGGCTCAAAACCAGGCGTCTTTTACGCGAATTTGCGTAAGCCCGACGAAATTGCCAAGTTCACCATGCGCACACTCGCGTACCATGAGGCCATTCCAGGCCATCACTTACAGATTGCCATCGCGCAGGAGTTAAAGGGCCTGCCAATTTTTCGTACCGTACTGCCCTTCACCGCCTATGCCGAAGGCTGGGCGCTGTACGCTGAACAACTCGCTTGGGAGCAAGGCTTCCAAAAGAATCCGCTCGACAACTTAGGCCGCTTGCAAGCCGAAATGTTTCGCGCAGTTCGGCTGGTGGTTGATACGGGTATCCACGCCAAACGTTGGACACGCGAACAAGCCATTGAATACATGATCGCCAACACCGGCATGTTAGAAGATGAAGTCGTCGGTGAAATAGAGCGTTACTTCGTGGCCCCCGGACAAGCGCTCGCCTATAAAGTCGGCATGATGAAAATTCTGGCTTTACGTGAAAAGGCAAGAACCGCACTCGGACCAAAATTCAATTTGCGCGACTTCCACGATGCCATCTTGAAGAACGGTTCGCTGCCGTTGGAGATTCTGGAACGCGTGATAGACAGTTACATCGACGAAAAGAAGGCTTAACTCGAAAGATGCGATCACCAGTAAATACGGGCGTCTTCAGGTCTTTTGCTTGGAAACGCCCGTGCTTATTGGTTTCCAACTACTGCGTGCTGCTCAATCCTCTGATGCACGCCGCAGCGACGCTAGCGCCTACAACAATACATGTTGATCAATTTCGCGCATCATGTCGAGTAGAAGCCTCTTCCAACGGCATATGCGTCTGAGAGGGGCACTGCGTTTCCAACGGCATCTGCGTCTGAAATGAGGATTTTGGGTCGATTATCCAGAAATGGTCATCGACATGAACGACGCACGGCTC
>JBEILF010000196.1:0-4737 GCA_040379385.1 Burkholderiales bacterium
ACCAGCGCTTTGGCGGTGGTATCGCCGCCGATCAACTCACAGATGATGTCGATGTCCGGATTGGTGACAATCGCCGAAGGGTCTGCTACCAACGTAATACCCTCAAGCGACACCGTGCGTGGTTTGTTGATATCTCGTGCGCTCGCGTGGGTGATGCGGATTTTGCGACCGGCGCGTCGAGAGATTTCCTCGCCGTTCCTGCGCAGTACTTCGATGGTCCCAGATCCGACGGTACCCAAGCCCAGCAGGCCAACATTGATCGGTTTCATTTCAGCGGCTTCACAAAGTGAAATGCCGTGATGGTCAACCCTTCACGGAAATAAAAGCGGTGCGCCTTTTGGCGTTGTGCGCCGGAATCGAGGCACAGGTAGTCACAACCTCGGGTTTTACCCATTTCGTTCAGCGTATCCAGCATCAGTTTACCCACACCAGCGGATCGTTTTTGCTCATTCGTAATCAAATCGTCGCAATAGAGTTCGCGGCCGTAGTGGGTTTTTTCCGTCATGCGGAAGACACAGACACCCAATACGTCGCTGCCCTCAGTAGCAACCAACATCTCTGCTCCGCTTGCAAATATCTGTTGCATGCGGGTGACGTAATCTGCAGACAGGTTCGGTCGCAGCTGGCGATGCACCGATTCCGCCGCCCGTAGCCAATCAAGTGCGACCACCTCGCGCCGGTCGTTGGTAATGTGAACGATGTTCATTTGAGCAGCCCATCCTTGCGAAACATTTCTTTAATCCCGCGCACCGCTTGTCGCGTGCGCGAGGGATTTTGGCTTCGGCCGCCCTGCGGGCTTAACGCGGCGTTGCCGGTTAGCCTACGCCGAAACACCGAACGTTCGCGATCTACCATCACAACAAACCATCCTTGCGAAACATTTCTTTAATCCCGCGCACCGCTTGTCGCGTGCGTTCGGCGTTTTCAATCAACGCAAACCGCACGTGATCATCGCCGTATTCACCAAAACCAATGCCGGGTGAAACCGACACCTTCGCCTCAGCGAGGAGTTTTTTAGCGAACTCGAGTGAGCCAAGCTTTGCATATGGTGCGGGGATCTTAGCCCAGATATACATCGATGCCTTCGGCTTGGTGGTCTCCCAGCCCGCTTCGGCGAGTCCTTTATGCAGCACATCGCGACGCAACTGATATTCAGCCACCACTTCCGCTACACACTCCTGCGGACCGTCCAGTGCCGCAATCGCGGCAACTTGAATCGGCGTGAAGGTGCCGTAATCGTGATACCCCTTGATGCGCGCCAACGCCGCAACCAGTTCTTTGTTGCCGACCATAAAGCCGATCCGCCAACCGGCCATGTTGTAGGACTTCGACATGGTAAAAAACTCCACTGCGACGTCACGAGCGCCCGGCACCTGCATGATTGATGGCGCTTTCCAGCCGTCGTAAGTGATATCGGCATAGGCCAGATCATGAACCACCAGCACATTGTTTGCCTTGGCCAATGCGACGATGCGTTCAAAAAAATCTAGTTCGACGCACATCGCCGTTGGGTTTGACGGGAACCCCAAAATCAGCATCTTTGGCTTCGGGTAGCTTTCGCGGATTGCCCTTTCCGCTTCGGCAAAAAAATCCACACCTTCAGTCATCCGTACGTGTTTGATCTGCGCACCGGCGATCACAGCACCGTAGATATGGATCGGATAACTCGGGTTCGGCACCAGTACGGTATCGCCGCTGTCAAGCGTTGCCAACATCAAATGTGCCAACCCCTCCTTGGAGCCGATGGTGACAATCGCTTCCGTATTGGGGTCAAGCGTGACATCGTAGCGCCGCCGATACCAATCGCAGATGGCTTTGCGCAAACGCGGAATGCCCTTGGAGACTGAATAACCGTGGGTATTCGGGCGCTTGGAGGCCTCGACTAACTTGTCAACAATATGCTGCGGCGTTGCACCATCCGGGTTACCCATCGACATATCGATGATGTCTTCGCCGCGATGACGGGCCGCCATCTTTAATTCAGCGGTGATATTGAAAACGTATGGCGGCAGGCGCTTGATGCGGGAAAATTCGTGAGTCATGTGAGTGGTTGCGGCGACTTGTGACGGACAGCGAGTCGAATGTGTCGGAGAATCGGGCGGTGACGGCCACCCACTAATTTATAATCGTTGTGCAGTGCAAAAACTGATTGTAGCCGACGCGGCACCGATTTTGCCGAACGACACCTAGCGGAAAGAAAATGAAGCTCCACCTGCACGACGTCTCAGGTCAAAACGCCATCACTGGTCACGGCACGGGATATGTCCAGATCAATGGTATGCGTGTCGCCAACCCACTTATCGTAGCGCCCGACACCCTCATCTCGCCGTGGGCAGCACCCACTTTTGAGGCGCTTAGCTTTGCCGATTTTTCGCCGCTCCTGGCACTGAACCCCACGCTGGTTGTGTTTGGCTCGGGAGTCAGGTTTCGCTTTCCGGCAACACCTATCCTTGTAGCTTTCTCACAAGCTCGTATTGGGTTCGAAGTCATGGACACCGCCGCTGCATGCCGCACCTATAACGTACTCATGAGTGAAGGCCGCAACGTCGCGGCAGCGCTCTACGTCTAATTGAAAGTCACATGATGATGCTGTGCCAAGCCTTTGTATTGATCGCCGTTCTGTTAATTGGCCCCGCCCACGCCAATGCCCCGACGCAATCACCCGGCGAATTGACCACCGTCGATAAGGTGGATTTAAATCGTTACGTCGGCAAGTGGCACGAGATCGCCCTTTTCCCCAACCGCTTCCAAGCGCAATGTATTGGCGATACCACTGCGACTTATGCCCTAAAGCCGAATGGACGTATCGAAGTGACCAACCGCTGCCGGACGGCGGAAGGCAAGACTGACGTGGCCGTCGGCGAAGCCAAACTTGCGGTTGAGGATGGCAGCAATGCCAAACTCAAAGTGAGATTCGCCCCTGCGTACCTCGCTTGGCTTCCGCAGGTTTGGGGCAACTATTGGGTGATTGAGCTTGACCCTAACTACCAGTTTGTCGTGGTGAGTGAACCCAACCGCGAGTTTCTCTGGATACTTTCGCGTACCCCGCAGTTGGGTGACGCCACGTTATCGGGGATTAAAACCCGTTTGACCGCGCGCGGCTTTGACGTCGCCAAGCTGCAGTTCAAGCCGCAGTCCACACAGTAAGAGCTGGAAATAACGAAAGTCAAATAAAGACGGGCCTCTTCGAGCCTTTTTGCCTGAAGATGCCCGTTTTTGTTAGGGTTTGGTACTTTGTCCTGCGTTGCCGCTCCAAGCCGCCGCACTTAGCTACCGATCACTCCACCATCATTCTTGCGAATGACCAGCGTCGCGGTTCGCGGTTTGCCATCAACCGCCGTGTTCGGCCAGTCTTTCATCGGGTGCTGCACATTCACCCACGCGGTGCGCATATCGGGCGTAAACGTCAGCCCCGTCAACTCCGCGCCAACCGGTCCCACGAGAAATCTGCGTGACTCGCCGGTAATGCGATCGATTGCAATCACGGAATCATTTCCGCGCAATTTCAATAATTCCGCCTCCGGCGCTTCCGCCGTATCAGTACACGCCCAGAGTCGCCCCGCGTAGTCGATGGTGAGTGTGTCGGGACTGGTAAACAGGTCGCCCTTGAGATTGCCACGAAGCGTTGGTTCGTTTTGTTGCGGGTTGCCGCAACTCAAAAACACATCCCATTCAAATGTCGTTGACGCCGCGTCCCCACCATTCTCACGCCACCTGACAATGTGCCCATAGAGATTATTGATACGCGGGTTTACCGGATTCGCCCCTTCCTTATCCGGACGACCCCGCTGGCCGTTGCCGGTAAACGCCGCATACACTTCACCGGACTTATGTTCAACAGCAATCCACTCCGGGCGATCACACTTGGTGGCACCGACCACATCAGCCGCTGCGCGGGCGAAGGTTACGACCTCCGCTTGCGTGGGGAAACCTTTGTCAGCGGTGAGGCCGTTTTGCCCTTGCTCCAACGCAATCCAGCGGCCCCGACCTTGCGCTTTGCCGTCTGCGCCGGCATCAAAGCGCGCGACATACAAGGTACCGTGATCGAGTAAATCGCGGTTGGCGGCGCGGTTGGTTGTGTTTACGCGATCGCGCGAAACAAATTTATACACATACTCAAAACGCGCGTCATCGCCGGTGTAAATCACCAATCGACCATCTTTCGCCACTGCGTAGTGCGCGCTTTCGTGTGAGCAGCGCCCGAGCGCGGTGCGTTTGGCCGGCACCCACGTTGGGTCAAACGGGTCGATCTCAACCACCCAGCCCACCTTGTTGAATTCATTCGGGTGTTTTGACGCGTCGTGTCGCGGATCAAATTCCGGGTGTTTGTACTGCGGTTTTGGCCGCAGTGTGTAACGCGCCTGCATGGGATTCACCGGTCCGCCCATGCTGGAAAAATAGTCGTGAAAATTTTCTTCACAGGTCAGATAGGTGCCCCACGGCGTGGTGCCGATGCCGCAGTTGCCCATCGTACCCATCGCGGCAAAGCCAGTTGGATCGAGTGCAGACTTCATCAGCGCCGCACCAGCGGCGGGCCCGCCTAGACGCGCTGGCGTCAAACCGTGGATGCGGCGTGCATACTTTGACGGTCGCACAATCTTCCATGAGCCGTTTTCGAGTTTCACCTCCAGTACCGAGACGCCGACCGTCGCATGCATCTTGCGCACTTTTTCGGCGGACATATCTTTATCACCGTCGGGAAAAAGCTGTGCGGCGCGGGGATACTCGTGATTCATC
>JBEILF010000197.1:0-4736 GCA_040379385.1 Burkholderiales bacterium
CCAGCGATAATCGTTCATCGAGCTGTGCGAGCGAGTCACTTCTCCCGGTGCCGCCATCGCTAGCGCCGCAATTACGCACCGTTTTGAACAAGCCTGTGCGCCGGATTGGTGCCAGTTTTTGCTCCACCTTGCTCGGTGACCGATATCTCGACCAAGCGCATCGCCTGTGGCGCCATGCTGAAGATGAGTGAGCAGCAGCGTAAAAAAGCCCCGCTGGTTTCCCGGCGGGGCTTCCTGTTGCGATCAACAACGGATTACTTTTTCTCTGGTGGCTTCGGCATGTTTTCGCGCATACAGTTGCGGCGATCCGGGCCTTCGGCTTTGTCTTTACACTTTTCCCAAGCCGCCTTCATGGCTGCCTGGCGCTTCTCACACATCCCACGTTTATCGGCATCCTCCATTTTCGAGCAGTCACGCATACCGCCGCCGTGGCCCATCCCTTTGCCGTCTTTCGGCGGCTCTGGCGGGGTTTGTGCGAAGGCGACCGCAGCACCGGCGCTCAACAGTAATGCGGTGGTAATTCCAAAGAGTCTTTTCATTTACGTCTCCTAAGGTTGTAGAGGGCCAGCAATTCGTAAGCCATCGAGAGGGAAAAGAACACCAAACGCAGCTATCTATCGCATATAGATAGGTTACGCCGACAATTTGTAGAAAGTGTGTTCAAGATGTAACAGTGTTTGTAGGCGAAAATAGCGCCTGGCCAAGCGCCAATCCGCCACAATCCGCCACAAGCCGCTCCGATTCCTTCCGCCTCCCCTGAAAGTCTCCCTCCGCATGCCGCTGATTCACTGTAAGTCTCTCTCGCTGGCTTTTGGCGATGTCGCCCTGCTAGATCACATCGAATTCGCCATTGACCGCCGCGAACGTATCGCCCTCATCGGCCGTAATGGCGCGGGTAAATCCAGCTTGATTCGTATCTTGGCGGGCGAAATTGCGCCGGACGACGGCGAAGTGGTGCGGGAAAAGGGGGTGCGTTTTGCCAACGTTGCGCAAGAGCCGACCTTCGCCGACGGTATCACCATCGAAGAAGCCGTTACTGCCGGCGCGATCAACGAACACGAAGGTGACGAGGATTGGCATGTGACGGTACGTGTCGCCGAGGTCTTGTCGCGGCTGGGCATGGACGGCAGCCTGCTGCTGTCCAGCCTGTCTGGCGGTATGAAAAAGCGCGTCGCCCTCGCCCGAGCGATTGCCGGCTCGCCGGATTTGTTGTTCCTCGACGAGCCGACCAACCATCTCGATTTCGACGGTATCGCCTGGCTGGAAGACACGCTCAAGGCGTTCAGCGGCGCGGTGCTGACCATCAGCCATGATCGGCGCTTTCTGGAGTCATTCGCCACACGCATCGTCGAACTCGACCGCGGCACACTGTTCAGCTATCCGGGTTCGTTCGTGGAGTACCAGCGCCGCAAAGCCGAAATGCTGAATTCAGAGTCACTCGCCAACGCGCGTTTCGACAAGCTGCTCAAAGAAGAGGAAGTCTGGATTCGCAAGGGCGTCGAAGCGCGCCGCACGCGTAACGAAGGCCGAGTCCGGCGCTTGGAAGAATTGCGCCGGGTGCGCGCCGCACGGCGGGACGTCGCCGGGCTGGTCAAACTTTCGCTCGATGCCGGTGAGCGCTCCGGCAAGATCGTCGCAGAGCTGGTGAATGTCAGCAAGGCTTTCGGCGACAAAGTCATCATCCGCGACTTCTCCGCCGTCTTGCAGCGTGGTGACCGTATCGGCCTGATCGGACCCAACGGTGCGGGTAAGACGACCCTGATCAAACTCATGCTGGCGGATTTGGAAGCCGATAGCGGCACCGTGAAACGCGGCACCCAGTTACAGGTGGCGTACTTCGACCAATTCCGCGAAGCGCTCGACGACAACGCCACACTTTCCGACGTGATTTCGCCCGGTTCCGAGTTTGTGGAGATCGGCGGCGCGAGAAAGCACGTCATTTCCTACCTCGGTGATTTCCTGTTTCCGCCGCAGCGCGCCCGCGCCAAGGTGAAATCGCTCTCCGGTGGGGAGCGCAACCGGCTGTTGCTCGCGCGTCTGTTCGCCAAACCCGCCAACGTGCTGGTGCTTGATGAACCGACCAACGATTTGGATATCGAGACGCTGGAATTGCTCGAATCGATGTTGCAGGAATACGCCGGCACCGTCATTCTGGTGAGCCATGATCGTGCCTTTTTGGATAACGTCGTCACGCAGGTGTTTGCCTTTGAAGGCGGCGGGATGATCCGAGAGTACGTCGGCGGTTATGCCGAATGGCAAAGTCAAGCAAAGACGGACACTTCGTGGGCAAATGCCGCGAAGACGCGCGCCAATACTGGGGCTTCGTTTTTGGGTACCGCTTCTGCCCCCCCTGCCCCTGCTACTCCCGTGCGCAAGGTAAAGATGTCGTTCAACGAAACACGTGAGCTCGAACAGCTACCCGGCAAGATCGAGGCGCTAGAGAAAGAGCAAGCCAACTTAACCGAAGCACTGGCCGACGGCAGCTTGTTTGTGAAATCGCCAGACGCGGCGGCTGGCATGAGCACAAGACTCGAAGTGGTGGCGAGTGAAATCGAAGCGGCGATGAACCGCTGGGAGCTGCTGGAAAACAAACGGACGGAACTCTCCGGATAACGATCAGCAGCGTCAGTCCAGCGGCAGCTTTTCCTTGAAGGCCAGCGTAGTGGTGGGGGAGCGGTAGCGGCAAGCGGTGCCTCTGCCTCGCCTACCAGCGCTCTCTAGCCTGAACATTTTATGGGAGCCATGCGCAAGAATGTGGATGCGCTGTTTGCGCCCAACAACCTGCCATACTTCTATCGCTTCCGCATGAATTAACCGCGAGTCCCTGCAATGACACATAACGTCATTCCCGTCGCCGTCACCGCGTTGCATGTTCCACCGCGCACCAAGCCTTCTTTGTATCCCGAACCATTTGCCTGCATGATGCTCGGCCGCACAAAGCATCAGTTGGGCGATGTGTTTGGCCTTAAGAACTTCGGCGTCAATCTCACCCGTCTCGCGCTGGGCGCAGCCTCGGCGCTCCGGCATGCTCACTCCAAACAAGACGAGTTCATCTACGTGCTGGAAGGCTACCCGACACTGCACACCGATGAAGGCCGCCAGCCGCTGGCACCCGGTATGTGTGCGGGGTTCGCGGCCGGCACGGGTAACGCCCATCGCCTGACCAACGAAACCGATGCGACTGCGGAGTATCTGGAGATCGGCGACCGAACCGCTGCTGACCAAGTCAGTTATCCGGATGATGATTTGAAGGCTGAGATGATTGACGGCAAGTGGCGTTTTAGCCATCGTGACGGTGTGCCGTACGTATGAAGCTGTGCAATGACCGTGGACAGGTGCACCTGCGCTGCTCCAACATCACTGCGCCGTTCTGAGCATCGCACTGTCGACGCCAATGCGGTGCGGTCGAATGTTTTTATGGCGTTTGCCTAGGTGCTTGATGAACATAATCCTCGCTATTGCTTTGTCAGTTTTACTCGGCAGCTGTACGCGCCTGCCGCCGAAACAGGGCATACCAACGAATTCGGTTGACCATACGCCGCCATCCGCAATGGCGATGGGTTCGGCGTGGATGACAGAGCGGGTCGACGTGCAACAGGTGCAGTACCGCATCTTTCAGAGCACTGCGGCGGGTGCTGTAGTGAGCTATCACGTTTATGTTCCGGCCACCTACGACAGGCAACCCAATGCCCGTTTTCCCGTGCTTTACTGGTTGCACGGGACTGGCGGCGGCGTACGCGGTATCGCGCCCATCAGTCGGTACTTTGACGACGCGATTCGTGCCGGCAAGATCGCGCCGATGTTGGTGGTGTTTGCAAACGGTTTGCCGGAAGGCATGTGGTGCGATTCGGCTGATGGCAAGACGCCGGTGGAAACCGTGTTCATCCATGAATTGATTCCGCACGTTGACGCCAATTTTCGCACCCGCGCGCAACGAGAGGGGCGCTTGCTGGAAGGTTTCAGTATGGGCGGATACGGTGCAGCAAGGTTGGGCTTGCGGTATCACGATCTATTTGCCGCCGTATCGATGCTCGCCGCTGGGCCGTTGGATCCCGACTTCATGGGGCCACGTGCGACGTCCAACCCCGCCGAGCGATCGCGTATTCTTCGTAACGTGTACGCTGGCAGCGCGGCTGGCGATCTCGGTAACTTCCGCGCACAAAGCCCTTGGGTGATTGCAGAGCAACTCAGCGAACGCGCACGCGCCTCTGTGAAGCTGCGTGTGATGATCGGCGATGGAGATTTCACGCTTGAGGCAAATCGCCAGTTCAGCGTACACCTTAGGCGCTTAGGGTTTTCACACGAATACATCGAGCTTAGTGGTGTTGCGCATGACACAATGGCAATATTGAACGCAGTTGGTGAATCGAATTGGCGTTTCTACCGAGATGTGTTGCCCCAGAACTAGCCGGGGCAAAGACGGCAGAAGTGGGAACTTCTAAAAACCTCAAAATTGCCGTCATTCCAGCGAACAACCACGCGGGTTGCGCCGGGCTGGAATCCAGTCCACCCTAAGATCAATGAGTTACGAGGGTCTGGATCCCAGCGCAGTTACCAAACTAAGCTGGGACGACGGAGTTGTTATTGATTCGGAAGTTAAACATAGTGAATCAATCGCAAATTCCACCTGTCCCCGCGCAGGCGGGGATCTAATTTCACCGCGCGCTTGCCACGCAAAATTAGGCTCCCGCCCGGCGCAACCCTTGTGGTTGTGCGCGGGAGCGGGGTTTTCTTAA
>JBEILF010000198.1:0-4706 GCA_040379385.1 Burkholderiales bacterium
GGCGGCGAGGTCAGCACTACGCGAAAACATTGTTGGCGCGTAGCGGTAGTGAAGCGGACAGGAGCGGCCGGGCATCATTGAATCTGCCAAACTCCTTAATTGACGGGAATTTTCAGCCAAAAACGCTTGGAAACGCCCGCCGTTGTTAAAGTTTCACTTTTTATTTGACGCCGATTTTTCGGCTTTTTTCTCTTCCGGCTTGTAATCGCCGATCACGCCCTTGAGTGGGCAGGGTTTATAGATCGGGCATTTTGCGCAGCCGGATACGAGTGCGACGGGACACAGTGTCATGGCAAGCTCCTTGGTTGAATGCGTGATTGAAATTGAATACAAGCGCATCTTACGTGGCTTTTCGCACGCGTGTGGAAAACCACCTAGTCACGTTCCTCCCGTCTGAAAAATTCATGCGAGGAGGCTACCGATAGCGACTGCTGCGGCCATTCACGCCGCTGCAATGCCATTCACGCCGCCACGCTGCCATTTGCGCCCTTCTCATGCCAGCCATCGCATCTGTAGCGTACAGTCTCTTAGTCCACGCTACATTAACGCCACTGGATTCGCCGACGGCAATATCCACACACTAGGAGGACCAAATGAGCCTAAACCCCATCAAACCACTGACAGATGCGATCATGTTTCCATTCACATTCATTTATGTGGTCGGGCTGTGCGCCTTTATCAACTACTTCACCTCGCCCGGCCATTGGTGGGTGCAATGGGTCGCCTTTGGTATGGGCATCGCGCTGATTACCGTATGGTTCCGCGCCTTCAAGTTTCTAGTCGCCACGGTCGGCATCGCTGCGGTCGGCTACTTCATCTACCGCTGGTGGAAGAATCGCCAATCGATGGGTGGTAAAGCCGCCGCCGAGGCCGCCTTCGCTGAAGCGCAGCAATTACCGGTGCGGCGGCTCGCAACTGCGAGCAAGTCGGCAACGATCATCGACGTCGACCGCTAGTCATTACCAACCACTTTCATTAGACGCGTTATGGCAACCTCCCACGAACGCCAAACGATCAGTCCCAGCGCCATGTTGGCTGCTTGTGATGCGATCCGGCAGACTGAAAAAAAACTTCAGATCGAATCGACAAAAGCGCATTTTCACCCATTGGAAATGATTGCCTTTTTTCGCAAATGGCCGCGTAGTTTTGTGCGAAATTTCATCTATACGCTGCTAATCAACGCATTGTTTGCTGCGGGCTTCACCCTGATCGGTGTTTTCGGTCTCCTTACGAGCGGGCGCCAGGTTCTTCTCTCAGATATCCCGGCAGCCTTTACCAACAATTTGCTCATATCCAATGTGATTGGCTTTGCATTTTGGGGGGTGCTAGAGCTGATCGAACCCCTCACGCGTTGGGTCATACAGCGCGGGTTATTCATGACGGTGCTGTTTTATACGTTCATGGGCACGCTTATCGTCACCGGCAGTTTCGTCGTCGTATCTTTAATTCCTGGCTACAGTGGGATCGGCAAGTGGCTGTTTACCATTCCCCAATTAGTATCGAGCTTCATTATCTCGCTCATTGTTTCGACGGTAATTGGACTTTTCTGGCAGCGTCGCACGAATGAACTCGCAGCACAACTCACCTTGCTCGCGGAGCGTGAGCGGGCGGAATCGGCACAACGCGCCGCTGTTCAAGCAAACCTACGTGCGCTGCAAGCGCAGATCGAGCCACATTTTTTGTTTAACACGCTGGCCAATGTCACCAGCCTGATTCATACGCGGCCAGACGATGCCAAACATATGCTGGAAGAGTTCATCGCGTATTTACGAACCTCACTTGCCACCACGCGCGAAAATGAAACTACGCTGGCGCAAGAGTTTATGCTGATGCAGCGTTTTCTTGCGGTACTCCAAGTGCGAATGGGTAGTCGACTACAAGTGCGTGTTGACCTGCCTGAGGACTTACAAGCGTTTGTACTGCCGCCAATGCTGATACAACCACTGGTGGAGAACGCGATCAAACATGGCGTGGAACCAAAAATTGAAGGTGGCGAAATTTTGCTGAAGGCGGCCCAAGTTGGCGATGTTGTGGCAATCGAAGTCGCTGACACCGGCTTGGGTTTCCAGAACAGTACGTCAAACGGCATCGGATTAAGAAATGTGCGGGAACGGCTGGACAAACTCTATGATGGCAAAGCGACGCTTTCGATTGAAGGCAATGTGCCAAGCGGTACCAAAGTTACGATTCGGATTGCTGCTTGATCGTCGAGCCCGCGAGCTCACAAGGCCAGTGCATTGGGCGCGTGAGTCTAAATCAATGAGACGACCCCCGAACGAACGACCATGACCATTAAAGCGATATTGGCAGATGACGAACAAAACCTCACGGACTATCTCAAACAACGCCTGAGTCGGATGTGGCCAGAGTTGGAGGTGGTTGCGAGCGCGGTAAACGGCCCCGAGGCATTGCGATTGATTGATGACCATGCACCCGAGGTGGTGTTTCTCGACATCAAGATGCCCGGGCTTACCGGGCTCGAAGTTGCCGGTCGGATCGACCCGAAGACACACGTTGTTTTTGTGACGGCGTACGATCAGTACGCGGTCGATGCATTTGATCGTCAGGCGGTGGACTATTTATTGAAGCCGGTCACCGATGATCGTTTGCAGCGCGCGATTTCACGCCTGCAGGAAAAGCTCACAAAAAAGGAAATACCGCAGGATGTGGCCGCAATACTCGCTTCGATTGCGAAGGTATTGCCGAGCACAACTAGCCGGTACTTGCGCTGGATACGCGCTTCCGTCGGCGATTTCACCAAACAAATTGCAGTTGACGATGTGCTGTATTTTCAAGCACAAGATAAGTACGTAAGTGTCTATACTCGGGAGAGTGGTAAAAAAACCGAATCTTTGATTCGCATATCCCTGTCAGAACTTATCGGGCAGTTGGACCCGGATCGCTTCTGGCAAATTCACCGCTCTACGGTGGTGAACGTACAGTGTATCGCGGGAACCTCGCGCGACGTGATGGGCCGTACAACGGTGAAGTTAAGGGATGCAATGGCGGAGTTGCAGGTGAGCCGTGCCTACAGTCACTTGTTTAAACAGATGTAACAGCCGACCCGGCGATTTGTTTGTCATGAAATGCGCTCAACGTGACCAGCGCCGCGATTGCGCCAACCAGCGCCATAAACATGTCCGACTGGGTGTCCCAAGGGTCGCCTTGGGTTCCGAGAAATTCATCGGCATCCTGCCCCAGCCCCATCGCCGCCCACCACTCGATAAGTTCGTAGAACGCGGAAAACGCGAGGCAAATGGAAATGGCGAGGAACGCGACAAGCCCGCGTTGGGGAATTTTCCACCTACGGATCAACAACTCCCGCGCAATGATGGCCGGCACAAAGCCCTGCGCGAAATGGCCGATCTTGTCGTAGTTGTTGCGCGCAAAGCCAAACCAGTCCTGCATCCAGAAACCGAGTGGCACGCGGGCGTAGGTATACGCGCCGCCGAGCATCAGAATGAGGCCGTGAATGAGGATAAGGGCGTAAAGCAAATCTGTCAGCGGAAATTTTTTTCTCGTCGCCCACATCACCGCCAGGCCGATAAAACAAGGGATTACCTCAAGCCACCACGTTGTGCGATCAAAGGGCGACCATCCGGAGGTAATCAGCCCGATACTCCAAAGGGCGATGATCACCAGCAGTGGCTTAGGTGTTGAAGATTGCATAAGCGCTTCGCAAGAATAGACCCGATCAAACAAGTGTCGCATAAAACCCACGTGCTAAAATTTTTCGATGCTCAACATCAAAGTTAACGGACAGCCCGCCACCCTGCCACCGGGAGCGCTTGTTGTGACACTGGTAACAACCATGCAACTAGAGGGTAAACGTTATGCCATTGAGCGCAATGGTGAGATCGTCCCCAAAAGTGCCTTCGGCAGTACACCTGTCGAGGATGGTGACCAATATGAAGTTGTGATTGCGGTTGGAGGCGGTTAATGAGTGACAAAGCTGTTGCCGCCAAGGACGCGCCGCTCATCATCGCTGGTCGTGAGTACTCGTCGCGATTACTGGTCGGGACTGGCAAGTACCGTGATTTTGACGAGACACGTCTCGCCATCGAAGCTTCTGGTGCCGAGATCGTCACTGTCGCGATTCGGCGGGTGAATATAGGGCAAGATCCTTCGCAACCAAATTTGTTGGAAATCCTACCGCCATCACGATTTACCATCTTGCCGAATACTGCAGGCTGCTACTCTGCAAAAGAAGCCGTGCGCACGCTGCGGCTGGCGCGTGAGTTGCTCGATGGCCATGCGCTGGTGAAGCTGGAAGTACTCGCTGATGAAACAACGTTATTCCCAAATATGCCGGAAACACTCACTGCGGCGAAGGAATTAGTCGTCGATGGGTTTCAGGTGATGGTTTACTGCGCGGATGATCCAATTCAAGCCAAAGCGCTGGAAGACATCGGTTGTGTTGCCGTCATGCCGCTTGCCTCATTAATTGGTTCTGGCATGGGCATCTTGAACCCGTGGAACCTCGAAATCATCCTTGATCGTGTAACGGTACCGGTGTTGGTTGATGCGGGTATCGGCACCGCATCGGACGCCACCGTGGCGATGGAATTGGGCTGTGACGGTGTGCTGATGAACACCGCAATTGCCAAGGCGAGAAACCCGGTTCTGATGGCGAGCGCGATGAAAAAGGCGGTGGAGTCGGGACGCGAGGCATTTCTCGCTGGCCGCATGCCGAAGAAAATCTATCA
>JBEILF010000199.1:0-4692 GCA_040379385.1 Burkholderiales bacterium
GATCTTGGTTCGCAACGCACCAAGCGAGTCATTGACGATTTTGGCTTTGTCGGCGCAGAAGAAAATGACGTCGCCGTTCTTCGCGTTACAGGCCTTCAGAATGGCACCCAGCGATTCGGGGTTCAAGAACTTCACAATTGGCGACTGCAGACCCACTTCGTTGAGCTTAGTGACGTCATTCACCTTGATGTAAGCCAAGCCCTTCGCGCCGTAGATGGCGACGAAGGTGGTCATGTCATCAATTTCTTTGCGTGAGAATTTTTCGCCTCCTCCGGGTACGCATAGCGCGGCGACGCGTCCGCCTTTCATATCAGCGGCGGCACGGAAGACTTTGAAGTCAACAGTCTTCATCAACGCTGTCAGTTCGGTCAACTCCAGCGAAACACGCAGATCAGGTTTATCCGAACCGTAACGTCGCATCGCGTCGGCGTAGGTGATGCGGGGGAAATCGGGTAAATCAACACCAACACCCGCCTTCCAAATTGTCTTGATGAGGCCTTCCATGATGTCTTGGATTTCGCGTTCATTCAGGAAGGATGTCTCGATATCAATCTGGGTGAACTCGGGTTGACGATCGGCGCGCAAATCCTCATCGCGGAAACATTTCACGATTTGGTAGTAACGATCAAAGCCCGCGACCATCAGTAGTTGTTTAAACAGTTGTGGACTTTGTGGCAGTGCGTAGAACTGTCCATCATGAATACGCGAAGGCACCAGAAATTCCCGCGCTCCTTCAGGTGTCGACTTGTAGAGGAACGGTGTCTCAACATCAATGAAACCCATGTCGTCAAGATAACGACGTGCCGACGATGCCACTCGATGGCGGAGGCGTAAATTGTTTTGCATCTGCGGGCGTCGCAGGTCGAGATAGCGGTACTTCAGGCGCGTCTCCTCATTGATCGTATCGTCATCAATCATGAAAGGCGGCGTCAACGAGGCGTTCAACACCTCAATTTCTTTGGCGAGCACTTCAATCTCACCCGACTTGAGGTTAGCGTTGACCGTCCCCGCCGGTCGGTTGCGCACCACACCACTGATGCGCATGACGTACTCGTTGCGCGATTGGTCGGCGGTGGCGAAGGCTGCGGGCGTATCTGGATCGATGACGACCTGTAACAGCCCTTCACGGTCGCGCAGGTCGATAAAGATTACGCCACCATGGTCGCGACGCCGATGCGCCCAGCCGAAGACCGTAACCGTCTGGCCAAGATAGCTTGAATCAATTAAGCCGCAGTAGTTTGTTCTCATACATTCACTCACAATAAATTGGGACTTCAGTCGGACCCAAACGCGGTACCTGTTGATCAAACATCAGGCCGTGAATTGATCCGCCAAAGCAATACCGTTAACTTGTTGTCGGCCGCGTTGCAAGATTAACGAAATGCTTGAGTGGTCAGTTGCGACCTCGGTGCTGGTATCTAGGCAGTCACACTCGCCGCCCGGCCCTCGTCACGCGGCCGAGCGGCTACGGATTGGGGTCGGTGCCGGATTTTTTCATCTCGGCCCCGTTGGTGTGGGAGGGTAGATTAATCGGCCGGGGCGGCTCTGCCACCCCCATCGAAATGATGTACTTGAGCGCTTGGTCGATGGTCATCTTGAGTTCAATAACGTCACTCTTAGGCACGATGAGGAAAAACCCTGCTGTAATGTTGGGGGTGGTCGGAACAAAAACGGAAAAGTTATCGGTTCCAAGGTGGTCCGTGACCTCGTTTTCTGGCTCACCTGTCAACAGCGCAACGGTCCACGTATCCTTCTGAGGATAACGTACCAACACGGCCTTTCGAAACGCTTTTCCCTCAGGAGAAAAGAGTGTATCCGAGATCTGCTTTACGCCGCCGTAGACGGAATTGACGATTGGGATTCGGTGGAGAATGTGATCCCACCATCCGAGTAACTTCTTGCCAAAGAAGTTGGCTGCGATGATGCCCGTACTCAAGACAATTAGTAGTGTCAGGATGACACCCATGCCGGGCACATGAAAGCCAAGTAACGCGTCAGTGCGAAATCGTTCTGGCAACAGCAGCAATGTTTGATCCATGGCATCGATCAGGAGCTTTAGCACAAACAGCGTGATGACCACCGGGATCCAAACCAACAACCCAGCAACTAAATATTTGCGCATGCGCGGTCGGGCCTTTGGAGAAAAGTTCAGCTCGGCGACGGTGTCGAAGCCGGCGATGCGGTAGGGGCGGCTGCAGGACTCGCCGCAGGCGCGGGAGTCGGGGAAGCTGTAGGGGTAGATGCAGCCGGGGCAGCAGAAGCAGGCGTACTCGCCGCTTTTTCAGATGTTGGCGCACCCTCGGCCGACTTGTTCCCCCCGCGGAAGTCGGTCACATACCAACCGCTGCCCTTAAGTGCAAAATTTGGCGCGGTCACTTGTTTGGCGTAGGTCTCGGCTCCACAAGCGGGACACTTGGTCAGCGCATCGTCGGACATTTTCTGCATGACATCGTCGGCGTGGCCGCATGTCGCACATTTGTAGGCGTAGATCGGCATGTTGAGTCGGAAACGTCTTGGGGATGATCGAGAAAGTGAAGATTTTAGCAGACGGCTTTAGCGTGAATACTTCACGGCCCGCCATGCGTTGTTCGGTCAGACAAAAAATCACTCGCTCTCGCCCTACTGTCGAACGCGAATCTGCCTCTTTACCTAACAGCCCGCGCCTTTACCCATGTTTTGTTTCTTGCGGTTGCACACCATGCGTTCGTGTAGAGAGGTGATTTTGGCGCTGGCCGTCTTTTCAAACCACGCCGGGAAAAACGCATGTACCAGCGCGGCGACCGCGGCACCGAACAACGCGCCGGCAAAACTGAGCGCGACGGCCATGTGTTGCCAATAGGTTTCGCCGACCGTTTGCGGGTGCGCGGTGAAGAATTTCTTCATGGCCAAGTTCCTTATGGCACATCCGTTGTGTGACAAGTAGTGTAACGAAACGGGGACGCAAAGGGCTTGCAGTTATCGCCGCTAGATCGCATTATTTGAGATGGATTTACTCAAAAACTCGCGAATATGGAAAAAATAACACTAGATACGTTTGATAAGCGGATTCTTCACGCATTGCAAAAAAATGCCATGCTGAGCTTGGCAGAGCTCGCCACTGAAGCAAAACTTTCCCCGACACCCACATGGCGACGGGTGCAGCGGTTGGAGGCGGTCGGGGTCATCGAGCGGCGGGTGGCATTGCTCGATGCGAAAAAAATCAACCTTGGCGTGACGGTGTTTGTTGGCATTAGAACCAACCAACACAATCAGGCTTGGCTGGACCGCTTCGCTGCGGCGGTTGCCGAGATTCCGGAGATTGTAGAGGTGTATCGAATGAGCGGAGACGTCGACTACCTGTTGCGGGTGGTGGTTCCCGACATTGCCGGTTACGACGCCGTCTACCGGCGGTTGATTAAGTCCATTGAGCTATTTGACGTGAGTTCAAGTTTCGCTATGGAGCAGATGAAATTCACCACCGCACTTCCACTTGACTACGCTTAGGACTTTTTTCCGCACGAAATCGCGCGCGGTCGAACAGCTAGACGTGTATTGTTCGGCATAATCGGTCAAGCGATGATGCCAGCTTAACTCTGATAGTCTGCAAAATGCCTTTGCTGCAAAACCGAGTCAAACATAACCTTGCGCTGACCGTTGGCGTGATCGCTGTGCTAGCCGGGTGTGCCCCGCTCAATCGTCTGCCGGAGACACAGGGTAGGGTGAGCGCAGGCAAGGCTGCCTACCCGGCTGCGGTGCTGGCTGCCAGTGCCGTTGTTGCCGCGCCATTGCCGGTGCCGCCCGTACCGATTCCCGGACCGGGCGAGCTACGTCGTTATGCCGACGTGATCACCAAAGACGCCAAGACTTCACGCGGCATGTTGCTTCATCACAAGGTGAAGGATCGACACTTCTTTGAGATCCCCGAGAAATTGCTCGGACGGGATTTGCTCTGGTCGGCAGAGATATCCCAGGCAAGTGCCGGGGGCGGATTTAACGGGCTGCCACTTGGTTACCGCGTGTTGCGTTTTGAGCGTGTCGAGAACCGCATCTTCTTGCGCTCAGTCTCGTTTCAGAACCGGTCAATTGGGGACATCAAGGCGGCGGCCGATGCGGTTGACCTCGCGCCCATCGTGATGGCGTTTCAGATTGAAGCGGAAGGCAATGAACTCTCCGTGGAGTTGCGCGCAGAAGAGAAAGCGGAGATAGAAAAAGCAAGGACGGAAAAACCTGATATAGGCGCGGCGGACAAGGCGCACCGGGAGAAGGAAAAATATCTGCGCGATGCGGCTGAATCTATTCGTGGCTATGTTGCAGCTGGTACAGGCGATGACGCGTTGGCAATAACAGTTGCGGCAGTCGAGGCCGCTAACAAGACCAGCGTCGAACAACCTGCCAGCGCGGACGCAATGGTGTCGGCTAGCGCGACAGCACCTGCAAAAGCTGAATCAAAGGCGACCACTGCCGACAAGCCAGCAAGTCGAGGCACCGTTGAGGCCGCAGCGAAACGTCCATCCACGAAGGAAAAGTGGCCGGTGATTGACGCCACACGAATCCTGCTTTCGACCTCAAGCGACTTGATCGATGCGCGTAATTTGGGGCCGACAGGCTTTGGTAGTGTTGACCCCTCGCGTAGCTTGATCGGACAAGTCAAAGTGTTTCCCACCAATGTGGAGGCGCGTTCAACACTGACGTTTGCATCCTTCCCCATGCCCA
>JBEILF010000200.1:0-4673 GCA_040379385.1 Burkholderiales bacterium
ATCGTGGCACCAAGAAAAACGCCGGCGTGACGTTCACTGAACCCCAGTGCATGTGAGATAAGCGGGTAGATCACCATGGCAATGGTTGACAGGGCCGTTACGCCAATGACGGTAAAGGTGGTGTCACGGTCAGAGTGGGCGTGGCGCGGCAACACGGCCGAGATTGCCAATGCCGCCGATGCACCACAAATAGCGACAGCACCTCCGGTGAGAACGCCAAAATCTCTTGCGCCGGTGGTGAATCTTGAAAGAAAAGCGCCTACACCAATCGTCAGCACGACGGCGACAACGACCATTACGGTGACCGGCCAGCCTAGTTGCGATATTTCTGTCACCGTAATGCGCAGGCCAAGTAGGGCGATGCCGATACGCAGAAGTGTTGACGCGCTCCACTGCACACCGACCACAGTGCGACCTTCCTGCCCAAGAAAGTTAAGTGCCATCCCAAGCAGTAGTGCAAACAACATCGCTGATGCGCCGTAGTGTTCAGCAAGAAACAACGCCGCAATAGCAATAACAACTGCTGCCGTCGTACCTGGGGCAAGAGCACGCGCTTGGTCAAACATCGAGGCGGTAGAGGACACGATTGGAGTAATTGATCTGCGAAGTGAACAATTTACTCCAACCTGCCGTGATAGCCGAAAAGATAAATCATCGATAGCGGTGTGCGGTTGGTTGGTGCGTCAGCGCCCTATAATTCCGAATGTCTTTGGCAATCCTACTGATTCCGGATTTCGCACTCATCCTATTTGGGTTTGCACTCAATCGCATCACCAACTGGGGGCGAGATTTTTGGGCTGGGCTGGAAAAACTCATCTACTACGTACTGTTTCCGGCACTGCTGTTTAACTCCATCGCCAAACAGAAGCTAGATTTTTTAGCAGCGGCCCCCGCACTAAACACCGCCATCGTCACGGTGGTGGTGGGGATGCTGATCGCCTATGCGGCCAAGTGGATCGTCAAAACCGACAACAAGGCGTATGCCTCCAGCTTCCAAACGGCATTTCGCTTCAATTCGTACATTGGATTGGCAATTGCCGGGCGACTCCACGGCGAAGTAGGGATTGCCGCGTTTGGCATCGTGATTGGCGTTGTTGTGCCATTGTGTAACGTCGCCTCGGTCTGGATGTTGGCCAAACACGCCGAGGCCTCGATTTTCAAAGAGCTCCTACAAAACCCGTTGATAATTGCGACGGTCGGCGGCGTAGTGTATTCGCTCTCTGGCCTGCCGTTGCCGGAAGTCGCGCAAATGCTCATCTCGCGTATGGGTGCCGCCTCGCTCGCGTGCGGGTTGCTCGCGGTAGGCGCGGCGCTGACGCTGGTAAATGTTGGCACTAACGCGGCGTTGATTACCTACAACACCCTGATCAAGCTGATTGTGATGCCGCTGGTGGCGATTGGCATGGCAAAGTGGCTTGGCGTGAGTGGTATCTATTTCGATATGGTCGTATTGTTCGGTGCCCTGCCGACGGCAACATCAGCCTACATTCTTGCCGTGCGGATGGGCGGCGATGGCCCAGTCGTCGCGCAAGGTATTACGGTCAGCACGCTGTTTGGGATGCTGTCGATCCCGCTGTGGCTGAGTGTCGCGCGCTCGTTTTTATAGCGATGATGGGCGAAAAAAAGCCGCAGCACACGGCCGCGGCTTTTTTGATCCAGAAGCGAAACTGCTGTTGCGCTTATTCGCCTTTGGTCTGCGTGGACACGTAGTCCAGTTTTTCCTTGATACGTGCCGACTTGCCGGAACGATCACGAAGGTAGTAGAGCTTGGCGCGGCGAACGTCACCGCGACGCTTCACTTCGATGGAAGCAATGGTCGGTGCGTAGGATTGGAACGTACGCTCGACACCTTCGCCTGACGAAATCTTGCGAACGATGAACGATGAGTTAAGGCCGCGATTACGCTTGGCAATAACCACGCCCTCGTAGGCCTGAACACGTTTGCGCTCGCCTTCGATCACGTTTACGTTGACGATCACCGTATCGCCAGGTGCGAAGTCAGGGATCTTGCGGCCGAGGCGCGCAATTTCTTCTTGTTCCAGTTGTTGAATCAAATTCATATTGTTTCCTTTCGTTTATCAATGGTGATGGAGGTGGGTTAGAAAGCGGCTCCACTCCGATCGACCTACTCACACAGCGCAACGCTCGATCATTCATGCCAAATCTACGTTGATGTGTGCCTGCTTTGGTACGACTTGCTGCTGCAACTTTTAAGACTGATGCGATTGTTTGATTTCCTCAAGCCATCGCAACTCTTGTTTACTCAACGTCAGCCCGGCCAACAACTCCGGGCGACGTCGCCAAGTCCTTTCAAGCGCCATTCGACGTCGCCATTTGGCGATTTCGGCATGGTTCCCGCTCAGTAGCACGGGGGGTACAACAGAACGCTCTCCAGCGAGATCCCAAACTTCCGGACGCGTGTAGTGCGGATGATCCAACAATCCATGCCGCGCTGGTGAATATGAGTCTTCCACCGCTGAAGCCCCGTCGTTCAACACGCCGGGTAACAATCTCACCATCGCATCGATCACCACCATCGCCGCCAACTCGCCGCCGGAAAGTACGTAATCGCCGATAGAAACTTCTTCATCGACATGCGCTTGAACAACGCGCTCATCAATGCCTTCATATCTGCCACAGAGGAAAATTAGTCCTTCCTCTGCTGAAAGCCGCCTAACGTCAGCGTCTCTCATTGGTCTTGCTTGCGGAGATAGATAAATCACCTGCGGTACCACTTCAAACTGTTGCTGGCGTTGTCTTGCGGCTTCGATTGCCTGATGCAGCGGTTCCGCCTTCATCACCATCCCCGGCCCACCACCAAATGGCCGGTCATCAACGGTTTTGTGAACGTTTCTAACAAAATCGCGCGGGTTCCAACACTTGAGTTCCCACACATTCTCATCCAATGCCCGACGCGTCACCCCCGAATCGGCAATCGCATCAAACATTTCCGGAAACAGGGTGACTACGTCGTATCGTTTCACCACGGCACTCCCGGTTTGCTACTTTCCATCCTTGGCATCATTTTCTTGCCAGTGGCGTTCCCAACGAACGGTGACCACCTTGTTCTGCCGATCCACGTTCGCCAAATACTCACTGACAAACGGAATCAAAATTTCCGTACTTCCTGCGCTATTTCCTGCGCTTTCACCTGACCTAACCACCAGCACATCATTCGCGCCGGTTTCCATCAATGTTTCGACCTTACCGAGGGCTTCGCCTGCTTCGTTGACGACTTTTGCACCGATCAAGTCAATCCAGTAGTACTCGTCCTTTTCCGGTTGATCCAACCAACTACGCGGCACCGCAATATCGCGCTTGCCGAGTTTTTCCGCTGCGGTTCGATCATCGATGCCCTTCAGCTTCGCGACCACCGATTTCACGTTCACCGCAAAGTCTTCAACCTCGACCTCTTGCCAACCGTTTGCGGAAGAGATAAACCAAGAGTCAAATTGGTCAAGGCTATCGGCGTACTCGGTAAAGGTTTGCAACTTTAGCCAACCCTTGATGCCGAAAGGCGCGGTAACACGCGCCATGACAACTGCATCAGCATCGGAGAGGGATGTGGCTTGAACCTTACTTGGCAACTGCGGATAGCTTGCCACGCTTGACCAACTTCATCACAGCGTCAGAAGCTTGTGCGCCTTGACCTTGCCAGTACGTCAGGCGGTCCATGGCGATACGGAAACCTTCTTCGGATTCACCAGCTGTCGGGTTGTAGAAACCGAGGCGCTCAATAAAGCGGCCATCACGACGATTGCGGGAATCTGCAACAACGACGTTGTAGAACGGGCGGTTCTTCGAACCGCCGCGGGACATACGGATTACGACCATGCTAACTCCTAAGGTTTAGAGAATCATCCGATTGAGAACCGGAAACGGCCCCATTGCAAACGGGGAACGGGTAACGGGCAACGCCGACAAATTCGCCAGTTTTTGGCCAATATTTGCTGGAAGGCCCAAAATTATAACCAAAACAGGGGGTTAAGTGCAACCTTCCAACTCGGCATAGGTATCCTTGGGCAAGTTGCCCTGAATTGCCTTGAACCAGTAAGGGTAAGTGCGACGCATTGTCAGCGTGAAGCTAACAAGAGCACAAATACCTGAAAATGCTTAATTCACCGCCGAGGTCTAGTCAGAACGGCCGAAGTGGCAAGAATCACCGCAACCATATGCGGCCATTGTGCAATCACCACCGACTCCTAGGTGAAAATAGCTAAATTCCATTGCAGAAACTGTAGCGATGAACTTCCTCAACAACGAAGCCCACGAACAGGGGCATTCAGCGCACACATACTCCTCTTATAAAGCCTGATGAAAATTAACGAACTCTTGCAATCCGCGACCCGACACATCGCAAGTGGTGACCTTTTTCACGCTGAAGTGATGTTCCGCGAAGTCCTCACCTACAAGCCATCAAACCCAGAAGCGTTACATTTCTTGGGACTTGCGCTACATCAGCAAGGGAAATCTAGCGAGGCACTTCCTTTCTTAGAGAAGTCGATCAAAGTTTCGCCAACCAACTCGATTTTTCAACACAACGTTGCATTGGTACTTCTCACGCTACAAAGATACAGGGATGCATTGGATCGGATCCAAAGAGCGTTAATGCTGAACCCAAAGTTTGGGACTGCCCACTTCACATGCGGTGAAATTGAATGCGAACTTAAGAA
>JBEILF010000201.1:0-4574 GCA_040379385.1 Burkholderiales bacterium
AATCTTTGCCCGACACCCGTCAGCAGACGCGATGGGCGCGACCGTGACGGTTTGGCCGCAGTGGCTGAGTAAGGGTGTGGTACCTTGATTGCAATAGACGACAAACTTGCAATAGACGACAAACAAAAGACAACGGCGGACAAATGTCCGCCGTTTCAATCGGTGCAGCATTGCGCCGCTGTGTCTACAACACTGCGGCCGCTCGCAAAGTTGACGTTGCTTACTTGAGGCGTGTTGCGGTGATGATCAGCGAGTCGCTGAGGATTTTGTTGCTGTTCGTTTGTAGCACACCAGTTGCTTTGGTCGTGAGAGTATTGACTGCTTGCGCTTGTACATTCATGCCGCTGAACAAAGCCGCGCCGATACCAAGAATCATTGCGCCGAGGAGAATGGTGCCGCCGGTACTGTCTTTATTCATTGTCGTAGTGTTCATGGTGTTTTCCTTTGGGTTCGGCTAGTACGAGTATTGTGGCTTTGTCGATATAGTAACTTTAGGTGTCTTGTCGCGAATCTGCGATCAGATTGCGATGAATTGGCAAAAACGGTGCGCCAATCGACAAAACAGCTGACAGTTTTGTTGGCCGAAGTTGAATTCCATGGCTACCGAACCTTTATATGGGTATTGGGAACTTGGCGCAGGGGCGGGGCTTTGAAGCTGGTGCGGTAGAAAACGACCTACTTCGAGCCGAGCAGAGCATCGTTGATGGTCAACAACCGTGTCGAGGATCAGCACGCATTGTTGAAGACGTCGCGCGAAGAAGCCGGTCGGGTAACGGATAAGGTCGAAGAATCTGAATACAGAAAAATCGGCTGGGTGGTGGATCCGATGGCAGCAAGCTGGAGTTGCGGGAGCCGCCAACAGCGGCGACCAAACCGCAGGTAAAGGGCGCGACGAGGCGCAACAACAGCCGAATAGTTCTGAGAAAGTTGAAAAGTCAGGTACCGGCGCGTGTTTTGGAAGGCATTGGTTTCAAAATGCCCGCGTTATCTCGCGTTTACTAAATTAGTGACTGTCTAATACGCCGCGACAGCACGTCGAAGGCGATCACCATCAAGACGATTGCAATCAGCAGTGTGGACAGACGACCCCACTGGAAAAGCGATACAGCTTCCGATACCAGCAGCCCAAGGCCGCCAGCACCGATCAGCCCAAGCACAGTGGAGTCACGGATGTTGTACTCCCACAGGTAGAGGTGATTAGACGTAAAGGATGGCATGAGTGCCGGCCATACTGCAAAAATGAGCACTTGGAGTGGCGTCGCGCCGGTGGCACGGACCGCTTCCACGCCACGCATGTCCAGTGCTTCAATGGCCTCACCGAATAACTTTCCGCAGGTTCCCATCGAGTGCAGTGCAATTGCCAGTACACCCGCCATCGGGCCGAGACCGATCACCCCGACCAACAGCAGGCCGAATACCAAGGTATGAATTGATCGACTGACGTCCAGAATGCGACGTGCCATCCAAGCAACAGCGAGTGGTGCGCGCATGTTCTTCGCCGCGAGGATCCCAAGTGGCGCGCCGAGTAGTGCCGCCAACAGCGTACCCAGCGTGGCGATTTGAAATGTCGTCCAGATCGCACGGCCAACACCGGCCAAGTACTTTGCTTCAGTCTCTCGCTGATTTTCGGTACGAAGCAGCCGTCCTTCGTCGTTACGGAACTCAAGTGCGGTGTTGCCAAACCAAACATTGAAAAACGAGGGAGCGGATAACTCTAGTGCGGTTGATTTCAAATTCTCCCAAGGCTTGCGGCCAAGCGAAAAGTCGCCTGCATAGATCAGGCTGGCCACACACGAGGCAATGAGCAAAGCGTAAATCGCAAGCAGTGCCGCTGACCTGCGCGAGGAAAAGTGCGCGCGGCGTGCCGCTGATGGAGGCGAGGTTGCGGACAACGCCCCCGTAGCTGCCCTGTTGCTTTGCGCTATCTTCATTGCCAAATCGACACCTTGGTTTCGTCGGCTACCGACATCAGTTGATGCTCGTTATGCACCGAGCGTGTGCTCTGATCGCGTGGCTCTACTTTTTTGGTTGCAACCAGCCCATCGCTAGAGCAGCGTCCTTGATCGGCGCATAGTACTTATTGTCCTTGCTGACAAATCCGGTGTAGTTGTTTGGCAATAGGTTTGGCTGCGACTTCATTGCCGCACCAATTTCCTCCAAAGCAGCAGCTAGCTTTTCCGTGAACGCCTTATCTTTCGCAAGTTTGGCGGAAACGGCAAAAGCATCATTTGGTAACGGCGCCGAAGTCCAGATGATCTTCGAGTCTGTGGCTTTGATCAATCCCTGCTCGATCATTGCGTCACGATTGCGGTTGTAGTCGGCACCGGCGTCGAGTTCGCCGCGTGTGACTTGCGTCTGGATGGCTTGATGTTTGGTGTTGATCACCTTGCCGAAGAATCTTTCAGGCTCAATGCCGCGCTTAAAGAATTCGTGCGATGGAATCAGGAAACCAGAGGTTGAACCCTTATCGCCAAAGGCAAAGGTCTTGCCTTTCAAGTCTTCAATCTTGTTGATGCCACTCTTGGGGCTGGTGATCATAATGGCAAAATACTCCGGCTTGCCCTGGTAGAGGATAGTCGATACCACCTCGGCCCCCGCATTGTGGTTGGCCAACACGTAGCCCCACGGGCCCATTAGCGCCAGATCTGTTTCCCCGGAAGCCAGCGATTTCGCCAGTCCTTCCCAAGTATCCACCGTCCGCAGCTTTACCTCACGTCCCAGTTTTTTCGACAGATATTCGGCGAGTGGCTTATAGGTCGCGTCGTTCTTTTCTTTATCAGGCTGGAATAGCCCGACGCCAAATTCAAGCGGCGCAGATGTCTGTGCGGCACTGACAAAAGAAACAACAGCCAACGCAGTCACTGCGAAAAATGTTTGAGTGAAGTGCAAGGGTTTGAAATTCAATTGAAAGCTCCAGAGAGTCGATTGGCTGATGGTTGGACGATACGTATTATTGACGAGACCCGATGTATCGCTTAACTAATCACGTTACGCCGACGAAGTTTGGCGTTCGCGCTTCAACCGCAAAACAAAAAAACGATTGACTATTCTTGTTATTTCGATAAAACTAGAAATATGGAAATGACCTCGAACGATACCAAGCAAGCGTTGTCCGCGCTGGCGGCTTTGGCGCAAGAAACACGCCTCGCGATCTTCCGCCTATTGGTCGAAATTGGACCAGAAGGATTACAGGTCGGCGCTATCGCTGATCGACTATCGCTGGCGAACGCGACGCTTTCTTTTCACCTAAAGGAGCTCGCAAATGCGGGGTTGATCATCGCCGCGCCAAACGGCCGCGCGATCATCTATTCCGCAAATTTCACTGCGATGACCGGGCTTATCGACTATCTGACCCAAAACCGCTGCGCGGGTTCAGTTTGCTCGACGACCATTGCCTGCAAACCAAAGGTGTTGAAAACCGCAAGTGCAACAAACATTAAAAGGAAAACCGCATGAAACGATTTCACGTTCACATCGCAGTGGCCGATCTCGAAGCGTCGACAAAGTTCTATGCGGCCTTGTTCGGCGCACCGCCAGCGGTCGAGAAAAACGACTACGCAAAGTGGATGCTCGACGATCCGCGTCTCAACTTTGCCATCTCAACACGCGGCAACGCCATCGGCGTAAACCATCTTGGCTTTCAAGCCGATAGCAATGAGGAGCTCGAAGATATCCACGCCCGGCTACAGACGGCTGATGCGGCAATCGTGCTGGAAGAGGGCGCAAGTTGTTGCTACGCAAAGTCAGACAAATACTGGGTGACCGATCCTTCCGGCATCGCATGGGAAAGTTTTCACACACTTGCCTCGATTCCCACCTTCAATGGAAACGTAGATGCGCAAGCTACGACGGCAACTGAGATGCAGGCAGACGCCGCTGCGTGCTGCGCGCCTGCAACTCAGGTTGTGAAGATCGCCATGCCAACAGTTTCTGCCAAATCAACCAAAGGAGCTTGCTGTGGCTGATCGTGTCTTTAACGTTCTATTTCTCTGTACCCACAACTCTGCGCGCTCGGTGATGGCTGAGGCGATTTTGAACAAAATGGGCGCTGGTCGCTTTCAAGCATTCAGCGCAGGCAGTCATCCAAAGTCGTCGCCAAATCCATTCGCCCTAGAGAAAGTAGCGCAGTTAGGCTTTGATCCGAGCGCATTCAAAAGCAAGTCGTGGGACGATTTTGCGAAACCTGGTGCGCCTGAAATGGACATCATCATTACCGTGTGCGACAACGCTGCGGGTGAGGTTTGCCCGGTGTGGATCGGTCATCCTGCAACCGCGCATTGGGGCTTTCCTGACCCGTCAGATACAGAAGGTGACGACCAAGCCAAACGCGTCGCCTTTGAACGGGTCTTTCAGTCGATCAAACACCGCATCCAGTTCCTTGTCAGCCTGCCAATCGACAAATTGGAGCACCTAGCACTGACAAACGCGCTGAAGAAAATTCACGTTGATGCTGCTACCGCAGGTACCAACGAAACAACCACAGCCTGATGGCATTTTCTCTTTCACAGCGCCTCGCTGGAGAAGCGACCGGCACGGCCTTTCTATTGGCCATCGTGGTCGGCTCCGGCATCATG
>JBEILF010000202.1:0-4565 GCA_040379385.1 Burkholderiales bacterium
AGCGCCTTGATCGCTTTGGTCAGACGGCTCTTATGGCGAGCGGCCTTGTTCTTGTGAATGATCTTCTTGTCAGCAATCGAGTCAATAGTACCGACCTGCGCTTGGTAAACTGCTTGGGCAGATGCTTGGTCTCCCTTTGCGACAGCAGCGACGATTTTCTTGATCGCCGTGCGGAGTTCTGTACGCTGCGCCATGTTGTGTGCACGCTGCTTCACAGCTTGTTTTGCACGTTTGGCGGCGGATTTGATGTTTGCCATGGTTATTCCAGAATCAATTCAAAAAAGTTTTTTATTGATGATGCACAATCCTGAACAAAAGGCTGCGAGCGGCCTTCTGTATGATGATCGGTACAAATTGCGCGAAGCCGCGTATTATATCAATACCCTTAAAAAAAGCAAATAGCTGATTTACAAGGCTTCTTTAGGCAATCCTCGACGCAAAATCTCCCCCGTTGGGCGTTTGCGAAGGCTCACAGATGCCTCGCCTGCGAATATTTCATGCAAAAACTTGTTGTGGTTGACTATGGTATGGGAAACCTTAGATCGGTCGCGCGGGCGTTCGAGTTCGCCAGTCGAGAGTGGGGAAATTCCGACGGAAGTGATCATTTCTGGGGAGCCTCAGGCTGTATGCTCCGCTGACAAGGTGGTTTTCCCCGGTCAAGGTGCCATGCCAGACTGCATGCGCTATTTGCGCGAAAGCGGGCTAGAAGACCCAGTAAGGCAAGCCGCAGCAGAAAAACCGTTTTTCGGCGTATGCGTGGGGATGCAAATGTTGTTTGACATGTCCGAAGAAGGGGACACGCCGGGATTAGGCATTTTTTCCGGAAGGGTGGAGAGATTTCGGCCCGCTGAGGCCACCCTTAAAGTTCCGCATATGGGCTGGAATCAGGTCGACTTTGTGCCGGATAACTCCGCCTGCTCTGCCTTATTTGACGGAATTACAAGCGGTGAACGTTTTTATTTTGTACATTCTTACTACTGCGCACCGAGCGATCCTTCGATTGTGTCGGCGAGCGCCGATTACAGTGGGCGCTTTACGGCAGCCATTGGTCGCGCTAATATTTTTGCGACACAGTTTCATCCTGAGAAAAGTCACCAAGCTGGACTCACGGTTTACAAGAATTTTTTGAAAGTGAATCTATAGCGTTGGACTGCAAAATACAGAAGGCAAAACGCCACTACGCTTCTATACTTTCATTGATCACATCCCAAACTACTGCGCCCTAGGCTCTAATAAGCGCCCTCCCGTCCGCCCTCCTTCATTTAGCCCAACATGTTGATTATTCCGGCCATTGACATCAAAGACGGTCATTGTGTCCGCCTTGAACAAGGTGATATGCAGCGCGCAACGACCTTTTCCGAAAACGCCGGTGAAACCGCGCGCAGATGGAAGGATTTAGGCTGTGAGCGCCTGCATGTGGTGGATTTGAATGGCGCATTTGCCGGCAAGCCCAAAAACGAGGCGGCAATTAAGCAAATCATCTCGGTCATGGGCGACGATGTTCCTGTCCAGCTCGGCGGCGGTATCCGAGATCTTGATACGATCGAACGCTACCTTGATGACGGCGTGACCTATATCGTGATTGGTACTGCCGCCGTGAAAAATCCGGGGTTTCTACACGAGGCTTGTGATGCTTTCCCCGGCCACATCATCGTTGCGCTGGATGCCAAAGATGGCAGGGTGGCGACGGACGGCTGGTCGAAACTCTCCGGCCACGATGTTGTGGACCTGGCCAAACGCTTTCAGGACTATGGAGTTGAGGCGGTGCTGTACACCGATATTGGACGTGACGGCATGATGACGGGCGTGAACGTGGATGCAACCGTCAAATTGGCGCAGGCACTGACGGTGCCGGTGATTGCCTCAGGGGGACTCAACGGCTTGGATGACATTAAGCGGCTAAAGGCGGTCGAAGCCGAGGGCATTATGGGTGTCATTGCGGGCCGCGCCATCTATGAGGGAACACTCGACTTCAAAGCGGCGATGGCGGTCGCTTGACGATCTGAACACTTCGGCTGCCCCACTCCGATGCTCGCCAAGCGAATCATTCCCTGCCTCGACGTTAACGCCGGTCGTGTCGTCAAAGGGGTGAACTTCGTTAACTTACGCGACGCCGGCGACCCGGTCGAAATAGCGAAGAAATACAACGACGAGGGTGCCGACGAACTCACCTTCCTCGATATCACAGCCAGCTCTGATGCCCGCGACATGATTCTGCACGTCATCGAGCGTGTGGCGGATCAAGTATTCATTCCACTGACCGTCGGTGGTGGTGTACGCAAGGTTGATGACGTACGCCGCCTGATGAATGCCGGCGCGGACAAGGTGAGTATCAATACTAGCGCCATCACAACCCCGCAACTTGTGCGCGAGGCGGCCGACCGCTTCGGCTCGCAGGCAATCGTTGTTGCCATTGATGCCCGTCGGCGCAATAACGCAGACGGTTGGGAAGTGTTTACGCACGGCGGCCGCAACCCGACTGGTCTTGATGCCATCGACTGGGCAAACACGGTCACTGAAAAACTCGGAGCAGGGGAGATATTGCTTACCAGCATGGATCGTGATGGAACCAAGTGCGGCTTCGATCTTGCGCTCACGCGCGCCGTATGCGAGGCAGTAAGTGTGCCGGTCATCGCATCTGGTGGCGTCGGAAACTTGGATCATCTGGCCGACGGCGTCACAATCGGGCACGCCGATGCGGTTTTGGCCGCGAGTATTTTTCATTTTGGCGAATACACCATCGCACAAGCGAAAATACGCCTGCGTGAACGCGGCATCGAGGTGCGCCTATGAATATGGCAAAGGAGATCGTCGCGCAGAGCGTGGTCGATGGATTGCAGTGGGGTGCCGACGGATTGGTTCCGGCGATTGCACAAGATCACGCCACAAACGAAGTCCTGATGCTGGCATACATGAATCGTGAATCGCTGATGCTGACCATTGAAACTGGCGAGGTGCACTACTACTCGCGTTCGCGCAAGGCACTCTGGAAGAAAGGTGAATCCTCCGGCCACATTCAGTTGGTTCGCGAATTGCGTCTCGATTGTGATGGCGATACGGTATTAGTGAAAGTCGTACAAACCGGCGGCATCGCCTGTCACACGGGGAGGAGGCGCTGTTTTTTTAACCGCCTCGAGCATGGCGCTTGGATATTGACGGCAGAGTCCGATCCGGTGCTACTGTCGCCAAGCGCCTTTGCAAAGGATTGACGGATGGAAGCAGGAAACAGTAAATCTTGGTTTGATGTCTTGGAACGGCTCGAATCAACCATCGCATCGAGACAGAACGCTGCGGCAGGAACATCCTATGTGGCTAGTCTCAACGCCAAGGGGTTGGACACCATTCTGAAAAAAATTGGCGAAGAAGCAACTGAAACGATCATCGCTGCAAAATCGGGAGATCGTGAAAAAATTGTCTACGAAATGGCTGATTTGCTGTTCCATTCGTTGGTCATGCTGCAACGGCAAAACATTTCGTTTAGCGAAGTCCTGTCCGAGCTCGAGCGCCGTGAGGGTACCTCGGGTATTGATGAAAAGAACGCTAGAAAGTGACGAGTGCGATGACCGAGAATCCGACAATTTTTGGCAAGATCATCAATGGTGACATTCCTTGCAAGAAAGTCTTTGAAGACGACGAAGTGCTCGCCTTCCATGACATCAATCCGGTAGCACAAGTCCATTTTCTAATCATCCCCAAAAAATTCATCCCAACTCTCGCCGATGTTGTCGCGGCGGATACCGCGCTGCTAGGTAAGATGCTTGGTTTGGTTCCTGTCTTGGCTGTAGAGCAAGGCCTCACGGCAGGGTTTCGCACTGCAATCAACACCGGCAAACTCGGCGGTCAAGAGGTGTATCATCTGCATATTCATGTGTTTGGCAATCGCCCGGGCGGCGAACCGTTACGAACCATAGCGGGCAAGACCTGACACGGAATCCGATCCCTGGGGGATGAGGTGTAACGATGCGCCCCTCCGCCAACGTGGTCGACCCAATGTGACGGCATCCGACCGTCAACACCATCCCTTGCAGCATCCCGACAACTTTACCTGACAGCGGGTTGTTTATTACCCAGATTGTCACGTTAGCAGAGTGCTGCCACGATTAAACTTATCGCTTAACCATCGACGGCGCTTTTGCACCGTCCATTTTCGTCAGTCAGGAGATCATCATGGGAAGTTTCAGCATTTGGCATTGGCTCGTTGTGCTCGTTATTGTGTTGCTGGTGTTTGGCACCAAGAAGCTTCGCAATATCGGCAGCGACCTCGGTGGAGCCGTCAAGGGATTCAAAGATGGCATGAAGAATGGTGAAGAAGAAAAAAAAGCTGAGCAGCTCGCAGAGAAATCGGGTGTAACCGTCGAAGGCGAAGTGAAGGACAAGCAGAAATCCTAAGCGGGTTCTTCTGAGACTTTTCCATGTTTGACGTCGGCATTTCCGAGATCGCGGTCATTGGTGTGGTTGCGCTAGTGGTGCTCGGCCCTGAGCGCCTGCCTAAAGTGGCGCGCACTGCCGGACACATGTTTGGCCGACTGCAACGTTATGTGGCCAACGTCAAGGCGGACATCAAC
>JBEILF010000203.1:0-4550 GCA_040379385.1 Burkholderiales bacterium
CAACGAATACTGACCGAGATACCAACACGCCGCCCGTTGAGTCGAACCGGACAATACCGGTGTCGCCATCGCTACCCCAACCCCTACCGCCAAATACAACCTCCACGCGACCGCTGGCAGCCCCTGATATCACCTCGCTGAGCCAGACGCAATTGACTTCCCAAAAACTGCCAGTTGTCGTCACGACGCAGAACGAGAAAGACGCAACCAGCAAACGCGCCGGTGAGACCGGGGTGATTGGCTTTACGTTTTCCGGTGAGTCCTGGGTAGAAGTCGTCGACGGCGGCGGTCGCACTGTCATTTCACGCCGTTACGCGGCCGGAGAAGCCGATGAAGTGGCCGGGCGCGGCCCGTTTTCCGTAGTCGTTGGCAATGCACAGGCCACCCGCATGGCTTATAACGGTAGAGAATTCGATTTGGCCCCCCATACCAAGTCGGCTGTTGCGCGGCTGACGGTGAAGTAACCGCCGTCTGGTACCGATCGTGTTGATCCACTGCTAGGCTTTAATCGTATGTTTACCCAGATCGTGCGTCGCAAATCCCGTCAAGTGAAGGTGGGCCATGTATTGGTTGGTGGTGGTGCGCCCATCATGGTGCAGTCGATGACCAATACCGATACCGAAGATGTTGCCGCCACCGTCGCACAGGTTGCTGCGCTGGCGCGAGCCGGGTCAGAGGTGGTGCGGATCACCGTCAACACCATGGAGGCTGCGCGCGCCGTTGCGCTGATTCGCGCGCAGCTCGATGCAATGGGCGTTACCGTGCCGTTAGTCGGGGACTTTCATTTCAACGGGCATAAATTATTGACTGAAGTCCCGGCATGTGCCGAGGCGCTGGCGAAGTTGCGTATCAATCCGGGCAATGTCGGGCATGGAGCAAAACGTGACGATCAATTCGCGGCGATGATTCAAACCGCGATCAAGTACAACAAGCCGGTGCGTATCGGCGTGAACTGGGGATCGCTAGACCCCGAACTGATCGGCCGGATGATGGACCAGAACGGCAAGTTGCCAGTGCCCAAGGGTGCCGATGAAGTGATGCGTGAAGCGCTGATTTTTTCCGCACTCGACAGCGCCGCGAAAGCTGAAGAGCTGGGGCTTGGCGGCGACATGATTTGTTTGTCGTGCAAGGTGAGCTCGGTGCAAGACCTGATCGCGGTGTATCGCGAGCTCGCACGGCGCTGCGATTACCCGCTACATTTGGGGCTGACTGAGGCGGGCATGGGGTCAAAAGGTATCGTCGCCTCAACTGCTGCATTGGCGGTTCTGCTGCAAGAGGGCATCGGAGACACGATCCGTATTTCGCTCACGCCTGAACCCGGAGGGGACCGTACTAAAGAAGTCATCGTCGCGCAAGAAATCTTGCAGACCATGGGTTTGCGCTCATTCACCCCAATGGTCGCCGCGTGCCCCGGGTGCGGACGCACCACCAGCACCTACTTTCAGGAACTCGCCGAGAGTATTCAATCGTATCTGCGTAACCAGATGCCGGTGTGGAAAACGAAGTATCCGGGTGTGGAAGACATGCACGTCGCGGTGATGGGTTGTGTCGTCAACGGGCCGGGTGAATCGAAACTTGCCAATATTGGCATTTCGTTGCCGGGTTCGGGTGAGCGCCCGGTCGCACCGGTGTACATCGACGGTGAAAAAGCGGTCACGCTAAAGGGCGACCACATCGCAGAACAATTCCAAGCGTTGGTCGATAACTACGTCGCCACCACCTACGCACCGGGCGCGACCAGAAAATCGCAGCAGCGACGCAAACAAATCCCGATTAAGCAAGTTGCTTGACGTTCTGCTGGCACCTTTCGACTACCATTATGAGTTTTGGCGGCGTGCCGATAATTGAGGAGACCAACATGTATCGACTTTCACTGACATCCATACTGATTGCGGCTGCCGCACTGGCAGGCTGCGCATCGACTGAGGCTGTCACGACCAAGGGCGCGGCTACCGCTACTGCAAAAGAAAGCGGCGAGATGGTCACCGGCAGCCGGATATCACGAACCTCTACTGACCGACTGATCAAATCTACCGTACAAGATAAGGCTGACGAGCCGGTTCGCTCGATGGGTAATGTGGTGGGCGCGAGGGGCAACTAGATTTTTCTCCGCCGACATGGCGGCGGTAGAAACACTAATCGGGGCGGGCGTTTCCAAACAAAAATGCTTGGAAACGCCCGCCCCGCTTTGACTTTGGCGGTTAGATACACGCTACTGCAACGGGAACGGCACGAAATTTGACGGTGCAGTGCCGGCGTTAAACACGGTCGGTTGCGCGCCGTTCGTCCCCATCTTCCACATCGTCAGCGTACGGTCGGGCTGCATGAAGACGATGTCGAAAATGCCGTCGCCATCGAAGTCGCCCGTGGCGAAGATGGACCAAGCTGGGTTCGAGGCGAAGGTATAAGTTGCCGTCTGAGTCACACTCAGGCTGCTGCTGGTGCAAGATGCGTTTGGGTCATCCGGCGTACCGGTGTAGGCCGGTAGCGTGAGCCCTGCGGCGCTCAGCGAGACAATGGTGATCGCCCCAGTTGCGCCGTTGCGTGCCAGGATATCGCCCCGACGGTTGCCGGTAAAGTCGGCGAGCTTGATTGCGCTCGCCCCGACCGGGATGGTGCCGCCACTCAAGTTTGCGCAGGTGCGCGACGGTGTGGCCATCAGCACGCGCACCACATTGTCAGGTCTTACATAAATCATGTCGACCGCGTTGTCGCCATTCAGATCCGCAGCACCAAGGAGTTTCCATGTCAACGGCGCCCCGCCGCGTTTGCGCACTTGCGTGACGCCGTTGCCGTCGGTGAACCAAATGTAGGACACACCCTGATCGTCAATATTCGGTGACTGGCCTTGGAATCGCCAAACGAGGTCGCCGAAGCCGTCGCCGTCGAGGTCGCCGACCGCTTGCACGTCCCATGCGGGTTTCACCAGACGAAGTGAGGTCCCGCCGCTGAAGATATCAAAATTTCGGAAGAGTCTTGCCTCACCCTGGCCGGAGGCGTTCAGTGGCGAGGTTTGTAGCGCGGCTAGGTCGGATTTTCCGGTGCCGGCAAAATCCACCGCGCCCAGCAGGCGGAAGTTTTGTCCGGGGTGGAGGAAGGGGGAACCCGACCACTGGAACGTATTGTTGACCAGCCGACCCGCTTGTGTGAGCCCGACGGAGGCGCTGACCAGCAACGCGCTCTTGTTGTTGCCATCGAGGTCGATGCCGCCGCGTTTGGATAGCGGTGGCAGGGTGGTCGGGGTCGGGTCGAGCCATTGTTTCAACAGCGGATAGGCCAAGTCAAAACGTGAGTAGTAATCGCGATTAGACGGGTTGGCAGGATCGTTGGCCGTCGCGCAAGACGATGGGCCACCAAGTAATCCGCCACGCAAGAAGTAACTACCGTTGGCAAGCGTAAAGATGCCGCTGCCCGAACTACCGCCTTCAGTGACACCACTCGTGTAGGTCGGCGTGATGTAGCTGGAGTTGCCCATGTCAGAGAGGACGGTGAACGGACTCGGCGCGAGTGTCTGTCCAAGCGTGACCTTCTTCGGATCGCCAGAAGGGTGGTGAATGATTGTGACCGGCGCGGATGCGGTGATCGCAGCAGCATCCCAACCGCTGAAGAATGCGGTTGCAGGTGGCGTCCCCCGCAGCTTCAACAGCAACACGTCGGTCGGCCCATCTGCATAAAGCAAATCAGCGCCGCCTTGTAGGATATTCGATTGGCTGCGCGAGATGTCAGCGCCACGGCAAACCGGGTTATCGTAGTTCCAGTAGGTGATTAGCGTGCTGGCCTCAGATTGTTTGCTGATGCAATGGTTTGCGCCGTAAAAATAAGGAATCTGGGTAGCGCTATCGGTATCGTTCAACAGCGTGCCAGTGCATATAAATGAGCCAGGAACTCCATTGGATGTAGCTTGAAACACCATATGGGCAACGGAATTTTTGGCGTTGACGAATCCAGTCGTCTGTGTGGCGCAAATTGCGTCCACGTTACAAGCGCCCGATGCGCCTTTCGGCTGGGTTGCCGACCGGAACCCATCTGAGGCCGACGCAAAGATATGTGAGACCGCTGCCACCGCAAGGCCGGTACCATTGGGTGTGCTCGGGACAAACACTTCGATGAGTTGTGTATCGCCATCAGTCATCGGTGTCCAGTAACGGCCACTGTCGTCAAGGGACGAAAACACTTCATTCAAGCTCGCGGCGTGAATCACGTTTGACGGCGCATCCGATCCCGCAAACCGGAGTTCGCTGCCAGCAGGCATGTTTGTCAGCTGGATCGCCACGCGCGCTGCCAAGGCACCGGGTGAGCGCACTTTTAGGTGTGCCACATAACCTCCAGCCGGGCTCGGCACCCAACGCAGAGACAGATTTGCGGCATCGAATGTTTCCTCTGCGGCGAGTTGCGTGATCCCGATTTGTAGCGCCTTGGCAAACTTACCGATGTTGGCGACTTTTGCCTGCTCAATGCGATCGGGATTAACGACAAAAAAGTTAACCGTTGGTGCGGCGGCATCGAAACCATTGACGAAGGAGTTCTCCAGCGCGGCAGATTTTTGTACC
>JBEILF010000204.1:0-4513 GCA_040379385.1 Burkholderiales bacterium
CCCAGACCTTCGTAACTCATTGATCTTGCTGTGGAGTGGATTCCAGCCTGCGCTGAAATGACGGCAATTTTGAGGTTTTTAGAAGTTCCCCTGTGCAGGGCGACCAGCCTGCATTTCATCGCGCGTTAATGGCGGTTTATCACAAACCTCGTCGATGCGCGACCAGTGTACGGTTAAACTCCCATCATCTTACTTCCTGAAGGATCTTCCATGTCAGTAAAACGTAGCCTAAAGCGTCTATTCGTCGCACCGTCGGCGCTCGCATTGGTCGCCGCTCTCACCGTCTCCGCCGCATGGGCTCAGAAAGTGGAGCCCGCTGCTGCGGCGGTCAGCAAACCGGTGGCCAAGGCCGCCGCACCATCAATTGCAAAACCGCCCGTTGCCGCAAACAAGCCGGTGGCACCGGAGAAAGTGACTTCGGTTGAAGGCATCACCGAATATCGCCTGCCCAATGGCCTGAAGGTTTTGCTGTATCCAGATCAGTCCAAACCAACGGTTACCGTCAACATCACCTATCTCGTGGGTTCTAAACACGAGAACTACGGCGAGACCGGCATGGCTCACTTGCTTGAGCATCTACTGTTTAAGGGCACGCCGAAGAATCCCGATATCGCGCAACAGCACAACAAACGCGGCATGCGTTGGAACGGCACGACCTGGCTTGACCGCACCAACTACTACCAGCTTTTCCAAGCCAGCGATGAGAATCTCGAATGGGCGCTACAAATGGAAGCGGATCGGATGGTGAACTCGTTTATCGCAAAGAAGGACCTTGACTCGGAAATGACCGTGGTTCGCAACGAGTATGAGTCCGGCGAGAATCAGCCGTTCCAAGTCATGATTAAGCGCATGCAGTCGGTCGCCTACGACTGGCACAACTACGGCAATTCGACCATCGGTAACCGTTCCGATATCGAGAACGTCAAGATCGAAAACCTGCAGGCCTTTTATCGCCAGTACTATCAGCCGGACAACGCCGTGTTATTGGTCGCCGGTAAGTTTGACGAAGCAAAAGTACTCGGTTGGGTGGGGAAATACTTTGGCACGATTGCGAAACCCACACGTGCGCTGCCAAAACTCTGGACGGTCGAGCCAACCCAGGACGGCGAACGCCAGTTTTTTGTCCGCCGCAAGGGGGATATACAGATTGTCATGTTCGGCTACAAAGTTCCGTCGAATTTGCATCCAGACAAGAGCGTGGTCGACTTCGTCAACTTTGTACTGACTGATTCCCCGACAGGGCGACTGCACAAGGCCTTGGTTGAAACCGGCAAGGCGGCACAAGTCTTTGGTTTCCCCTACCCCGGCGCGGACGGCGGTTTGCACTTAATCGCGGCCATTGTGAAGAAGGGGGAGCCGGTTGAGCCAGTGCAAGCCGAAATGACCAAGATCGTCGAGGAGTTTATTAAGAATCCACCGTCGCCCGAAGAGATGGAGCGGGTACGCAAGAATGCCGCCAATAGTGCCGAGCGTACGTTGAACAACCACGAGCAGATCGGTCTGGAATTATCTGAATTCATTTCCTTGGGTGACTGGCGCCTGTTCTTCAAAGATCGTGACGACGCGCAGATGGTGACCGTTGATCAGGTCAAGACGGCTGCGGCGAAGTACTACAAACGTGACAACCGTGTGGTGGGTATCTTCCAACCGGAGGACAACCCGCAACGCGCTGAGATTCCCGCACCACCGACGGCTGCCGAAGTGCTGAAGGACTTTAAGGGTAAACAAACCGTGTCCAATGCCGAGGCATTTGACCCATCGCAAGCCAATATCGATAAGCGAACCAAGCGCGTGGATGTTGGTGGCATCAAGGTCTCGTTATTGACGAAGAAAAACAAAGGCGAACAGGTTAACTTCAGTGTGCGCTTCCGTAGTGGCGATGAGAAGTCGTTGTTCGGGCAAGCTACCGTGGCGGCGATGACTGGCCAGATGTTGTCGCGCGGCACCTCCAAGTTGACGCGTGCGCAGTTGGCCGATGAACTTGAGAGGTTAAAGGTCGCGGGTGGCATCAATGGTCTTTCTGCCAGCGGGCAAACCACGCGTCCGAACCTGGTGGAGGCAATCAAACTCGCTGCACACGTGATGCGTGAGCCATCGTTCCCGGAAAGTGAATTTGAACAGCTCAAGAAGCAAACGCTGACGGGAATCGAATCGCAAAAGAGTGACCCTCGGGCGCTCGCCAGTGTGATGTTGGGGCAGCACTTCAACATCTTCCCGAAGGGCGACGTGCGTTACTCTAGCTCCATCGAGGAAGCCGAAGCCGACACCCGCGCGGTCACGCTCGAGCAGATTCGTGCATTCCACAAGAAGTTCTACGCGGCGGAAAAAGGCGAAATTGCGATTGTCGGGGACTTCGACGAAGCTGAAGTGCTGAAGGCGATTCGCGAGTCGTTTGCCGATTGGAAGGGCGGTGTGCCGTATGTGCGCTTGAGTTCGCCGTACAAAGACATCGCACCCGTTAATCGCTCCATTGAGACGCCAGACAAGGAAAACTCAATGTTCCTGGCGCGCGTGAATATCGACATGCAGGATACCGATCCCGACTATCCCGCACTATTGATCGCCAACTACATCATGGGGCAATCCGGCTTTGATTCGCGTCTCACGGCACGTATCCGCGTGAAGGACGGATTGAGCTACGGTGCAGGATCACAGCTCAATGTGGGTTCGACTGATCGCGGTGCCTCTTGGATCGGTTTCGCCATATCTGCGCCGCAGAATACTGAGAAGGTTGAGCTGGCATTTAAAGATGAGGTCAACAAAGCGATCAAGGATGGCTTCACGCTGGTCGAAGTCGTCGCTGCCAAGTCGGGATTGCTCCAGCAACGCCTGCAAACTCGCGCTCAGGACGGCAGTCTAGCCAGTGGACTGGCGTCGAACGCGTTTCTGGGACGTACCTACGCTTTCAGCGCCGACATTGAAGCGAAGATCAGTGCGCTCAAAGCCGAAGAGGTATCGGCGGCGTTCCGCAAGTACATCGACCCGTCCAAGATCACCTTTATCAAAGCTGGTGATTTTGCCAAGGTCGCAAAACAGGCGGCTGCCGGTGAAGTGAAGAAATAATCGGTTGGAGGTTTCAGCAATTGGCCCGCCAATCGGCGGGCTTTTTTTTCAGGTGTTTTGCCGCTGTGATCGGTAACCATGAAGTGTTTGATTTTCTTGGCATTTCCGGACATAATGGCGGGCTTGGCTGAACTCCGGTAACGGCTTTGGCACAAGAACAACCTGAAACCCCTTGCCTGACGGCGGTGCGCATTGTCGCAGGCTTAACCGGTACAAATCGTGAAATTCACGTGATTTTCACGTAAGTGCCTGACCCAGAAGGAGATTTTATGCGCCATTATGAAATCGTTTTTATCGTGCACCCGGATCAGAGCGAGCAAGTTCCCGCCATGATCGAGCGCTACAAGGCATTGGTCGCGCAAGATGGTGGCAAAGTCCATCGTATTGAAGATTGGGGCCGTCGCCAGATGGCATATCCGATCGCCAAAGTGTTCAAAGCCCACTATGTGTTGATGAACATCGAAATCAACCAGGCCACCCTGGAAGAACTCGAGCACGCATTCAAGTTCAACGACGCCGTTCTTCGCCACCTCACCGTGTCGAAAGAGTCTGCTGAAGTTGGTCCGTCACCGATGATGAAAGAAGAAAAGTCGAAGTCGGTTGACGTCAAAGACGCGTCTAAAGAAGCTGCCGCCGCTTAGTCATCTTAGACTCAGCGCGCCTTCGGTTCCCAACAAATTAAACAAAGAGGTTAAACATGCCACGTCCCGGACCCCGTCGCGGTAAGGATAGTAAGAAAGATGACAAGCGCAATCCAAATCGAGGATTGTTCCGTCGTAAGAAGTTCTGCCGTTTCACCGCCGAAAAAGTTGTGCAAATTGATTACAAGGACATCGGTGTCCTGAAAGATTTTGTCAATGAAAACGGCAAGATCATCCCAGCGCGTATTACCGGCACCAAAGCCAAGTATCAGCGCCAGTTGGATGTTGCGATCAAACGCGCACGCTTCTTGGCGTTGCTGCACTACACCGATCTGCACCCAAATCGCTAAGCAGAACGGACTAGGAGAAAAACATGCAGATCATTTTGATGGAAAAAGTTGTAAACCTTGGTTCGCTCGGTGATGTCGTGAATGTCAAAAACGGCTACGCACGTAACTTTCTGATCCCACAAGGCAAAGCGAAACGTGCCACCCAATCTGCCAAGGCAGAGTTCGAAGCCAAACGTGCTGAGCTGGAAAAGAAAGCTGCGGAAATTCACGCAGCCGCAGTTGGCCGCGGTGAGAAGCTCGAAGGTTACATGGTGCAAGTTACGCAGAAGGCTGGCGTTGACGGTCGTTTGTTCGGTTCGGTGACGAACTCGGACATCGCCGAAGCGTTGACCAAACAAGGCTTTGACGTGAAGAAGGGCGAAGTTGTGATGCCTAACGGACCGTTGAAGACCATTGGTGACTTCCCGCTCACGCTGAACCTACACACCGATGTCAAAGCTCACATTACTGTCTCAGTCC
>JBEILF010000205.1:0-4502 GCA_040379385.1 Burkholderiales bacterium
ACGATGGATTTGGTGTGGGTGCAACCAGATGGAACCTTGGTCGCATGGTTGATCAATCCGACCAATGTGCCGTACCCGACTGTCTTCCCAGATGCAGGAAGAGCACCTACCGGACTTGTGCCAGTTGAGCCGTGAGTACACCCATGATTACACAAATGGCTTGCCCGTTTTCATTTCTTGCAAGACGACATGAAGATGCCCATGCTTGCGGCACGTCCCGCAGCCAGAGCGCACATCGCTGCTTGCTGAATGACGCGGCACTTCGGTGGCGTCATGATTGACGGGACTCTCAATAGACGATTTGCTGTAACGTCCGCTCAACACCGGCGTATCGTAGGTCTGGCTGAACGGACAGAGGGCGTGTCCACGTAGGCGGAGAGATGAGCGAAGACGGAAAGACGAATGACAGCGCTGCGGGTGCGGCGTGCAGGCTGGTGGGCCGCGAAGAACGGATTATTCGCCACAAAGAAGTCGGTCGTACGGTGTCTCGGCGGGAATGGAACGTGCGGCGATGGCACGGCGCGACGGTGGTCGCCATGCCGATCCAAAACTGGAAACCTGCCGTGAGCCTACTTATGATTCGCTTTGACAAACAATTCAACCCCGCCTAGCAAAATCAATAAACACAAAATTCAGGACACCCTCAAACAATTGAAACCGTCCTAGCCTGAACATTTCATGGGGGTGCGTTCGAAAGCGGGCGAGTGGGCGAGCGAGCGAGCGATTTTTTGCCTGACCGACCACAGCATAGCGGGCTATGCTTCGGCAGCAAGGCAGAAAATTGCCGTGCAATTGCCCGCGAGCGAACCTGCGGCACGCATCCACAGCAAGAGAGAAACGAGCCTAATTGGTTTGCCAATCGCCCACAGGCAACGTCCTGCTAAGCAACCGGCGACCCATGAAACATTCAGGCTAGTCTTGTAGAGTACCCAGCATCCAACGCCATTTCCAGCGATAAATGTGCTGGAAACGCCCGTCAATGCTTGAGTTTTCCGCTAATGAACGCCGCAGCCCGCACGCGCTCGTCGTCAGCCATATGCAGGCCACACTTGGTGCGCCGCCAGAGAATGTCATCGGCCGATGTTGCCCACTCATCGTGAATGACAAACTCGATCTCACGCTCGCATAACAAGTTGCGCCCCGCCCCAAAGATCTCGCCCATGTCGGCGACATTGCGCACGCCGCGCAGCACGTTGGCCGCCCGATCGCCGTGGCGGTGCACCAAACGCCGAATGTAGTCCGGTGGGACCCCGGCGTGTTTTGCGATGAGTGAGTTTGAATAAGCATCAACATCAGCATAACCTTCTAACTCGCCACCCGGCAGCGCCACACTGCCCGTCCACGTGCCGCGCATGGCGGGCAGGTGTGGTGCCATCGTTTCCAAGGCGTGTTCCGCCAGACGTCGATAGGTGGTGAGTTTGCCGCCAAACACCGAGAGCAGCGGCAGCTTGCCTTCGAGGTGATCGAGCTTCAGCACGTAGTCGCGCGTGATTTTGCTGGCGTTGGCCTCACCGTCGTCATACAGCGGCCGGACACCGGCATATGACCAGACCACATCGCGCGCAAATAGCGGCTTGGCGAGAAAGCGGTTCACCGCCTCCAGCAGATAAGCGGTTTCTTCCTCGGAGATCGACGGCGTTTGGTTCGCATCAGTCACCAAGATGTCGGTTGTGCCGATTAACGAGTAACGGCCCTCATACGGAATCACAAACACGACACGGCCATCGGCGGTCTGCAACAGATAAGCGTGGTCATGCTCATGGATACGCGGCACGATGATGTGACTGCCCTTTACCAATCGCACCGTCGCTGCAATTTCGATCTTGAATGCTCCATCAAGGACTTGTTTTACCCACGGGCCGGCGGCATTGACCACGGCATTTGCATACACTGTTGTAGCGGTATCACCATCGGCAGACAAACTCAAACACCAGCGATTGGCTTCACGCCGCCCGCCGACCAGTGCGGTGCGGGTGCGTACCTCGGCACCCAGCTCACGGGCTGAGACGGCGTTCAATACCGTCAGCCTTGCATCGTCAACCTGCGCATCCGAATAGACAAACCCTCGCGTGATTTTGGGTGACAGCCCGGCGTTGAAATTGTGGTCTGGAAAGCGTAACCCACGCGAGCCGGGCATCGATTGTTTGCCGCCGATGTGGTCATACAAAATCAGCCCTGCGCGAATCATCCACGCTGGTCGCATCCCGCGATCGTGAGGCAGCACAAACTGCATGGGGCGGATGAGATGTGGTGCCAGCTTTAGCAATACCTCCCGCTCTTGCAGCGACTCACGCACCAGCCGGAATTCGTACTGCTCCAAATAGCGCAGCCCACCATGAATGAGTTTGGTGCTCCAGCCACTGGTGGCGCAGGCGAGGTCGTGTTGCTCGACGAGCAACACCGATAAGCCGCGACCCGCCGCGTCGCGTGCAATGCCACAGCCATTAATGCCGCCGCCGATGATGGCTAAGTCGTACGTCATTACCTACATCCAACGGTCACGAAAACGATCCAGCCAGAGCAACGAAAAGGCGGTTTTGGTGTCGGTGATTTCGCCACGACCGACGCGCTCTACCGCGTCCGATAAAGACATGGTGAACACCTCGAGAAACTCGCCGTCATCACGCTGATGCCCGACGTAGGTGATGCTCTTGGCGATGTAGAGCTCAATGTGTTCGTTGGCATAACCAATGGTGGGGTGCATGGTGAGGGCATGCTGCCAGCGTTGCGAAACGTAGCCGGTCTCTTCGAGCAGCTCACGCTTGGCGGTGACAAGTTGATCCTCGCCCTCTTCGATCTTACCGGCGGGAAGCTCAAGAAAGTGTTTGCCGACTGGATAACGGTACTGGTGCTCAAACACCAACCTATCGGCATCCGCACTGTTGCCCACAAATGCAGCAATCACCACCGCCCCTGGGTGCAGCACATATTCACGATAGGACTCGCTGCCATCCGGTAAGCGCACACGATCAGTGTGCAGGCAAATGAATTTGCCATCAACAACCTGCTCCGTCTCGATATGATGTTCGGTGAGGTCGGGAAACGTTGGCAGCTTTGGCAGCGTCGGCAAATCAGACGGCACGGCCATCTGGCAACCTTACAGCGATTTCTGGATGGCGCTAAGGCAAAGCCCCATCACCCCCGCTCCCGGCAGGATGCCGATGAGCAAAACCGCAAATGCGTTCACCCCGAGCAGCGTACGCATCGCCTGTCCGGCAGTGATCGGCGAGTTGTCTTTCGGCGTATCCATGTACATGAGTTTCACCACACGCAGGTAGTAGAAGGCACCGATCACACTCATCAATACGGCGTAGACCACCAGCCAGGTGAAGTCGGCCTGCAACACCGCTTCCAACACGGACAGCTTGGCGAAGAAACCCACGAATGGTGGAATACCCGCCATCGAAAACATCATCACCAGCATCAGGAAGGCGACCCACGGCGAACGTTGGTTCAGGCCCTTAAGGTCATCGAGCTCATCGGCCTCGAAGCCTTCGCGGGAAAGCAGCATGATGATGCCGAACGCACCAAGCGACATCAAGGCGTAGGAAATGATGTAGAACATCGACGCGGCGTAGCCGTTGTTGGTGCCCGCCAGCAAGCCGAGTAATAAGAAACCCATGTGCGAAATGGTCGAGTACGCCAACATTCGCTTCAGGTTGGTCTGCGCAATCGCGACGATGTTGCCGACCGCAAGTGAGGCAACCGCCAGAATCACTAACATGCCTTGCCAATCACTTGCCGCACCGGCCAGCGAATCACCAAGAATACGTATGGTGAAACCAAATGCGGCGATCTTTGAGGCCGAGCCGATAAACATCGTCATCGGCGTCGGCGCACCTTGGTATACGTCCGGCACCCACATATGAAACGGCACCACACCGAGCTTAAATGCCAATCCCGCCACGACAAACACAAGGCCAAAGGTGATTAGCGGATCGTTGGCGCGTGAGAATTCGATGGTTTTAGCAACGACTGCGACATCGAGTGATCCGGTGCCGCCGTAGACCATCGACATACCGTAAAGCAGCAAGCCAGAAGCCAGCGCGCCGAGGATGAAGTACTTCATCGCCGCTTCGGTGGATGTTGCGGAATCGCGGTTCAGCGCGACCATCGCATAGGTCGAGAGCGCAAGAATCTCCAAGCCGAGATACAACAAAACAAAGTGATTGGCCGAGACCATGATCATCATGCCGAGCGTGGCGAACAACAGCAGCAGAATGAACTCGCCGGTGAATAGTTTGCGTGCCTCCAGATACGACCGACTATAGACAATTAGTGCGGCAACGGCTGCCGCAATAGCCGCCTTCAATAGAGATGAAAGTGCATCGTTCACGAACATCCCACTAAAAGCCTTCTGGGACAACGGGAAAAAAAGGCCTGACCCGCACATCCAAACCAACAACAACAGCGCAGCGAGAGGCAGCTGGTAGCGAACATAAGCACGTCCACGTTCGTTGCCGAACAAATCGATAATCATGAATGTACCAATCATGATCAGG
>JBEILF010000206.1:0-4499 GCA_040379385.1 Burkholderiales bacterium
ATGCGACGAAACATCAGTGCTGATGCCGGCACCGATCTACTACGCGCACCGTCTGGTGCAACGGCAATCCGAATTACGTCGTGATGGCCGTATGCCTTGGCTGCGCCCAGACGCTAAATCCCAGGTGACGATGCGCTATGTCGATGGCAAGCCACACTCGATCGATACGGTGGTTTTGTCGACGCAGCACGACCCGTCGATGTCCGAAAACAAGCGCATGAAGCCTGCGGCAATCGAAGAGGTGATCGAAACTATCATCAAGCCAGTATTGCCAAAAGCGTGGCTGCAAAACACGCGGTATTTGGTGAATCCTACTGGGCAATTTGTGATCGGCGGGCCACAGGGCGACTGCGGATTGACCGGCCGCAAAATCATCGTGGACACTTATGGCGGCGCGTGCCCGCATGGCGGAGGCGCGTTTTCGGGTAAGGACCCATCAAAGGTGGATCGTTCTGCGGCCTACGCGGCGCGATACGTTGCCAAGAACGTGGTGGCCGCTGGCTTGGCAAAACAGTGCCAAGTGCAGGTCGCCTACGCGATTGGGGTCGCCAAGCCGATGAACATCACGGTCTACACCGAAGGCACCGGCATTATCCCGGATGCGGAAATCGCCAAGCTGGTGGAGGCGCATTTCGACTTGCGTCCAAAAGGCATTGTCAAGATGCTCGATTTGCTCAAGCCGATCTACCAGAAGACCGCAGCTTACGGCCATTTTGGTCGCGAAGAGCCGGAATTCACATGGGAGCGGACCGACAAGGCCGCCGCATTGAAGGCGGCTGCCGGAAAATAATTCAAGAACGCGCTGCCCCTGCCGTAAGCAGGGGGCCGGTGAAGTTTGCGGGCTGGCAAGTTTTTGCCGACGCATTTATAATCTGGGCATTGCTGAGGAGCGTTGCGACTACCGCACTGGTTTTTTAGTGGCTGGTTCCAGGCTCAGCAAGGGTAGGAGGGTGACGGGTGTTCCCGTGTTCCACAACTGCCCCACGAATCAACGACGCTCGCATCCGAAATGGATGCGGGCGTTTTTTTTCGCCCGCGTTTTTTGAAAAACACTTGCTAGGACACCCACATGAACGCAATGTTAAAGCCGCAAAACATCATCGACAACGACTACGTTGTCACCGATCTCAGCTTGGCCGACTGGGGCAATAAAGAAATCAAGATCGCGGAAGTTGAAATGCCCGGTCTGATGGCCATTCGCAAGGAATTTGCCTTGACCATGCCTCTGAAGGGCGCACGTATCACCGGATCACTGCATATGACGATCCAAACTGCCGTTCTGATTCAAACCTTGGAAGCGCTCGGAGCGGATGTGCGTTGGGCATCGTGCAATATTTTCTCAACCCAAGACCACGCTGCCGCGGCAGTCGCGGCTAACGGCACGCCGGTGTTTGCGAAAAAAGGTGAAACGCTCGAAGAGTATTGGGATTACACCCATCGTATCTTCGAGTGGAAGGACGGCGGATATTCAAACATGATCTTGGATGACGGTGGTGACGCAACGCTGCTGCTGCATCTCGGCACGCGTGCGGAAAAGGATGCGTCAGTCCTGAATCATCCCGCTTCGGACGAAGAGCGCATCTTGTATGCGTCGATCAAAGCAAAACTTGCGCAAGACCCAACCTGGTACTCGGTGCGCTTGAAAGAAATCAAAGGTGTTACCGAAGAAACCACCACCGGCGTACATCGTCTGTATCAAATGCACAGAGATGGCAAGCTCGCTTTTCCGGCGATCAACGTCAACGACTCCGTTACAAAATCGAAGTTCGACAACCTCTATGGCTGCCGCGAATCGTTGGTTGATGCCATTAAGCGTGCCACCGATGTGATGATTGCAGGAAAGATCGCGGTCGTCGCAGGTTATGGTGACGTGGGCAAGGGTTCAGCGCAGGCACTGCGCGCGCTGTCGGCCCAAGTTTGGGTCACCGAGATTGACCCGATCTGCGCGTTGCAGGCGGCGATGGAAGGGTATCGTGTGGTGACGATGGACTACGCGGCGGACAAGGCGGATATTTTTGTCACCGCTACCGGCAACTATCACATCATCACCAAGCAGCACATGGAGAAGATGAAGGACCAAGCCATCGTCTGTAACATTGGTCATTTCGACAATGAAATCGATGTTGCCTCGATCGAAAAGGCCTGCAAGTGGGAGCAGATCAAGCCGCAGGTGGATCACGTCATTTTCCCCGACGGCAAGCGCATCATCTTGCTGGCCAAGGGTCGTCTGGTCAACTTGGGATGTGGTACCGGCCACCCAAGTTATGTGATGTCGTCGTCGTTTGCCAACCAAACGATTGCGCAAATCGAGTTGTTCGCCAACACCGCGAAATACCCGATCGGCGTTTACACGCTGCCAAAGCACTTGGATGAAAAAGTCGCACGTCTTCAACTCAAAACGCTTAATGCGCAACTGACGGAATTGACCGACGAGCAGGCCAACTACATTCATGTGACAAAGCAGGGGCCGTATAAACCGGATACCTATCGCTACTAACATCGCGCTTGCGGTGGGTTCAAATTGGCTCCATAATGCCTCCACCTTGATTTTCTTGGAGGCGTTATGGGGGTGAACTTGTCGATTAAGAATGTGCCTGTTGAGTTGGCTGAGGCCATTAAGGCCAAGGCGAGTGCGAACCACAGGTCGTTGCAGGGGGAGTTGATGGCGATGCTGACGGCGAACGTGGGCGCGAATGTGGGCACCTTTGGGCGACGACCAACTGCTCATTCGCCTAGCACGTTGGCATCGCGCTCAGCGATTGAAGCTCAGCCACGTACGCAATCACTGGAAGAAATCGACGCTGCCTTGCGCAAGCTATTTCCCATCGTCAAGCAATTGCCACCCGGCGAGTCATCCGTGGAAATCGTGCGGCGCATGCGTGATGAATTAGATGCGCGTGATGCCAGATTTGCGTCGGCTCAGATGAAAGCGCCGCAAGCGCACAAGCAACCGATGACGGCGAAAAAAGTCACCGGCCATAAATCTTGAATCGCATATTCGTTGCCGAGCCAGTGACACCCTATGCCGTCCGGCGACCATTGGTTGTTGACAGCTCGGTAGTCGGCGCGTTTTTGTTCGGCGAGCCTCGTAGTGACGAAGCCAAAGCGCGGATGGATGGCTGGGCGCTAACCGCACCACGCATCATGACCTATGAGGTCGCTACCATCGGCATGAACAAGATTCGTAGCGCGCAAACCACTTTGGAAAGCGCAGCCGAAGCGATGCGCGCATTTGGCGCTCTTAGCATCGAAATGGTCGATGTATCGCCAGATCGGCTGCTCATAATCGCAGCCACACTCAAACTCAGCACCTACGACGCATCCTACGTCTGCGTAGCCGAAGAATACGGCGCACCACTGGCGACTTTTGACAATGTGCTGGGCCGTGCCGCGCTGGCCTATTTTTCCGAGGCATCCACATGACCCCACGTGAAAAATTCATTCGACTGATCCGAGATGACATTCTTCGCTTGGGTGATGCCACGCTCGATTTCGGCATCTATCGCATTCTTAACTTCCGCCGTGCTGTCATCACGCGCTACTTGGAAGAAACGCTGCCTGCTTTAGTCAGTGCGCAGCTTGCCCGGCTACCCGGTGCCGAGGCTTCCGAGGAAACCCGCATCTACGCCGCCTTAACGGATTTTTTCTCGCGTTACTACGAGGATGGCGATTTCGTCATGAAGGCGCGGCGCGGTCGCGAAGCGGCCTACTCCGTGCCTTATAACGGTGAGGACGTGCATTTTCACTGGGCGACCAAAGGTAGCCATTACGTCAAATCTGGCCTGTACTTTGATACCTATGTGGTCAAGCTCGCGCATAAAGGTGGCGACACGTTGACGCTGGCGGTGGATCGTGCGGAGCTGCCGAAAGACAACAACAAAGCGAAAGACAAGCGCTACTTTGTCCCCAGCGCCTATGCTGCGGAAGGCAACACCCACCGCGTCACGTTTCAGTGGCGCGCGTTGGACGCCAAGGAGGCAAAAAAATACGAAGGCAAAACCGCGCAAGACGCGATTATTGAAGCGTGGTTGACGGGGCGCGATTTCAAATCCGCCAATTTGCCCGCTGCCATTCTTGGCGGCTTTCCAGAATCGCGGTCGAACGCTGACATCAGTGGCCCGGTGACACTCGCCGAACACGTCAAGCGATTTACCGCCAAGCACAATGCCGATTTTTTTGTGCATCCACAGCTACGCCAGTTTCTGGAAGGCGAGCTCGATTGGTTCTTGAAAAACGAATTCCTCGCCATTTGGGATAAAGACGCTGACGGCCTGGTGCGCGAACGCGAGAAATTCAAAATCGCTAAATCGATTGGCGAATCGCTGATTGCATTTCTTGGTGAGATTGAAGACGTGCAGGCCGCACTATTTGAGAAGCGCCGCTTTGTCACCAAAACGGACTATTTGGTCATGGCTTCCCGCGCCCCCGATGCGCTGCGCGAAGCCGCCTGCGCCAACCCGGCACAGGTCGCCGAATGGGCGTGGTGGGTGGGGGAAAAC
>JBEILF010000207.1:0-4496 GCA_040379385.1 Burkholderiales bacterium
GAATCCATGAAGACCAACATGGAAGGTTTGATCCACCACTTCAAACTGTTCACAGACGGTTTCCACGTGCCCGAAGGCCAAGCCTATGCGGCCGTTGAGCATCCCAAAGGTGAGTTTGGTATTTACCTCGTCAGCGATGGTGCCAACAAGCCTTACCGTTTAAAAATCCGCGCCCCGGGCTATGCCCACCTGGCGACCCTTGATGAAATGGCCCGTGGCCACATGTTGGCCGACGCAGTGGCCATCATTGGAACCATGGACATTGTGTTTGGAGAGATTGACCGATGATCTCTAATGAGACCAAAGCCCGCTTCGCTCGCGAAGTGGCCAAATTTCCTGCCGATCAAAAGCAATCAGCTGTCATGGCCTGTTTGTCTATCGTGCAACAAGAGCTTGGCTGGGTTAGCGCCGAGAGCGAAAAAGTTGTGGCCGACTACCTGGGCATGGCGCCCATGGCGGTGCACGAAGTCACTACTTTTTACAACATGTACAACCAGCAAAAATTGGGTAAGTTCAAGCTGAACGTTTGCAACAATTTACCTTGCCAGTTGCATGGTGGCCAGCAAGCACTGGTCCATTTGCAAAAGCGTTTGGGCATACAAGTGGGTGAAACGACCGCTGATGGCCTGTTTACTTTGCAACCCAGTGAATGCCAAGGCGCATGCGCCGATGCGCCTGTGTTGTTGGTCAACGACCGCACCATGTGCAGCTTCATGAGCAACGAGAAGCTCGACGATTTGATCGATACTTTGCAAAAATCTGGAGGCGCAGCATGAGCGCTGATCTGAATCAATTGTTGTCACGCTTTGCGGCCACCGGCTTGGAATCTTCATTCCACGAGCGTCACATCAACCCGCAAATCATGTCGGGTTTGAATGGCCACAACTGGCGCTTAAAAGATTACGAAGCGCGCGGTGGCTACCAAGCTTTGCGCAAAATTTTGGGACAAGATGGCGGTGAAGGTTTGACACAAGACCAAGTCATTGCCACTGTCAAAGAGTCTGCTTTGCGGGGTCGTGGCGGTGCGGGTTTCCCAACCGGCCTGAAGTGGAGCTTCATGCCCCGCCAGTTCCCGGGCCAGAAGTACCTGGTGTGCAACTCCGACGAGGGCGAGCCCGGTACGTTTAAGGATCGCGACATTCTGCGTTATAACCCGCATATTCTTATTGAGGGCATGATCATCGCCGGCTACGCGATGGGCATCCCTGTGGGTTACAACTATATCCACGGCGAGATTTGGGCCGAGTACGAGCGCTTCGAGGAAGCTCTGCGAGAGGCACGCGACGCGGGTTACCTCGGCAGGAACATTCTGGGCAGCGATTTTTCGTTTGAGCTGTATGCACATCACGGTTATGGTGCTTACATCTGCGGCGAAGAAACCGCGCTGCTGGAGTCGCTCGAAGGCAAGAAAGGTCAGCCGCGCTTCAAGCCGCCGTTCCCGGCGTCGTTTGGTTTGTACGGCAAGCCGACCACCATCAACAACACCGAGACATTTGCGGCGGCACCGGCCATTATCCGCAACGGTGGTGAATGGTTCTTGAATTTGGGTAAGCCAAACAACGGCGGCACCAAACTTTTTTCGGTGTCAGGCCATGTCAACCGCCCGGGTAATTACGAAGTCAAACTTGGCACGCCGTTTGCGACCTTGCTCGAGATGGCGGGCGGCATGCGCGACGGCAAGAAGCTGAAGGGCGTGATTCCCGGCGGTTCGTCGATGCCCGTCATTCTTGCTGACAAGATGATGGAAACCGACATGGACTACGATTCGATTGCCAAAGCGGGTTCGATGTTGGGTTCGGGTGCGGTCATCGTGATGAACGAAGACACCTGTATGGTAAAAGCCGCAGAGCGCCTAGCGTACTTCTACTACGAGGAATCCTGCGGCCAGTGCACGCCCTGCCGTGAGGGTACCGGCTGGATGTACCGTGTCATCAACCGCATCGAAAACGGCAAGGGTCGGATGGAAGATCTTGACCTATTGCTCAACCTGACAGACCAGATTCAGGGACGCACCATTTGTGCATTGGGCGACGCGGCGGCGATGCCGGTACGTGCGTTTATCAAGAATTTCCGCGAGGAGTTCGAGTATCACATCAATCACAAGCGTTGTATGGTGGCGGCCGGCGGTTATTCATCCGTGCCATCTGTTCATGATGCGTTGGCGATGGCGGCAGAGTAAACAATATGATCAAGCTCGAAGTTGACGGCAAAACAGTGGAAGTCGAGAACGGCGCAACCGTAATGGAAGCGGCAAACAAACTCGGTATTTTTGTGCCGCATTTTTGTTATCACAAGAAACTTTCTATCGCAGCAAACTGCCGTATGTGCCTGGTGCAAGTTGAGAAAGCGCCGAAGCCGCTGCCCGCATGCGCCACGCCTGCGACAGAAGGCATGAAGGTACTGACCGCATCCGATCTTGCCAAGACGGCGCAACAGGGGGTGATGGAATTTTTGCTGATCAACCACCCGCTCGACTGCCCGATATGCGATCAGGGGGGCGAGTGTCAGTTGCAAGACCTTGCGGTTGGCTATGGTGGCTCAAAATCGCGCTACCGGGAAGAAAAGCGCGTGGTGTTCCACAAAGACATCGGACCTCTGGTTTCGATGGAAGAGATGTCGCGTTGCATCCACTGTACGCGCTGTGTTCGTTTCGGTCAGGAAATTGCCGGCGTGATGGAACTCGGCATGGTGGGTCGTGGAGAGCATTCGGAAATCGTTTCATTTGTCGGCAAGTCGGTTGATTCTGAGCTGTCAGGCAATATGATCGACCTATGTCCGGTCGGCGCGCTGACATCCAAACCGTTCCGTTATTCGGCCCGTACTTGGGAGTTGTCGCGACGCAAATCGATAGCGCCGCACGATGGGCTGGGCTCTAACCTGGTCATTCAGGTGAAGCAAGACCGCGTGATGCGTGTGTTGCCGCTCGAAAACGAAGCTGTCAATGAATGTTGGTTGTCGGACCGTGACCGGTTCTCTTATGAAGCGTTGAATTCGGATGAGCGGCTCACCACGCCGATGGTGAAAAAAGACGGCAAGTGGATGGAAACGGATTGGCAGAATGCGCTGCAAACCGTGGCTGATGGTCTTGAACAATACAAAACGGCTAAAAAAGCAGGTGCCGACCAGGTTGCCGTATTGGCGTCACCTTCCGCCACATTGGAAGAGCTGCATCTACTCGCCAAGCTGGGCCGCAGTCTTGGCTCCAAACAATTGACAACACGACATCGCCAACGTGATACGGCGGCGTTTGGTAAGTCCACCGGCGCGCAGTGGCTGGGAACAAGCCTCACCAACATCGGCAACTTGCAAAGTATCTTGCTGATTGGCTCGACGTTGCGTAAAGAACAACCGTTGTTGGCAACACGTTTCCGCGCGGCGGCAAAACGCGGCGCACAATTAAATGTGGTGCATGCGTTAGATGGTGACATGCTGATGCGGGTGGCGAATAAATCGATCAGCAAGCCGGAGAATCTCGCCGCCGCCCTCGGTGGCGTGGCGAAGGCGTTGGCGGAAATCAAAAACGCACAGCTGCCCGGCGAAGTTGCAAACGCAGTGGCCAATCTCGTGGTGTCGGTAGAAGCGCGCGCCATTGCGGCCAGCCTTGCGGCAAAAGAATCGACCGGTGTGTTCTTAGGGCACTACGCTCAACAGCATCCTCAGGCATTGACGCTGCATGTACTCGCTCAAGAAATCGCCAGACTCGCCGGTGGTGTATTTGGTGTCTTCGGCCAGGCGGCGAATAGTGTCGGCGCTGCCATTGTGGGAGCCGATGCCGCAGTGCCGAGCTCGGCAAAAGCATATGTGCTGCTCAATGTCGAACCGGAAGCCGACTGCGCTGACGCGGCTGGCCAGTTGGCTGCGTTGAAGGGCGCGGAATTTGTTGTCGCGATGTCGATGTTCAAAAATTCGCTCGCCGCCGAGTACGCCACAGTAATGCTGCCGATCGCGCCGTTTAGCGAAACCGCCGGTACGTTTGTGAATATGGAAGGCAAGGCGCAGTCGTTTAACGGTGTGGTGAAGCCGCTCGGTCAAACACGTCCCGCATGGAAGGTGATTCGTGTCCTCGGTAACTTGCTGGGCCTTTCCGGATTCGATCAAGACAATATAGAAGCCGTTCGCGCGGATATCGCGCCGGACCTCAATGCCTTTGTCGTCGGCAAGTTGAACAACCAAATGAGTGGCGTGAAAGTTGACCTGGCTGCCTGTGCGGCAGCGGCGCAAATGAGTGACGTCAATATCTACGATGTTGATTCGATCACGCGCCGCGCGCCAAGCCTGCAAATGACGGCTGATGCAAAAGCATCTCACATCCATCAAATGGCGAGAGCGGCGGAATAGTCATGGATGCGTTGATTCAATCGCTGAACGCTCAAGTCATCGCCGCGTTAGGTCCTGAGATCGGGCCAACCGCTTGGTTCGTTGGGAAATCGCTGACGATGATCTTGATGGTCATGGTGCCGGTGCTGATTTTTGTTTTGTATTTCCAATTGGTCGAA
>JBEILF010000208.1:0-4452 GCA_040379385.1 Burkholderiales bacterium
GGCCTAACAACTCGCTCGAGCCGACCCGCTCCGGCAGGCGCCGCCTGGCCGCGCCGGGCCCTCGTTGTAAAAGTCCCGCCGCCGCCCGTCGGCCCCAGCCTCCGCGGTCGGCTCAGCTCCAACGTTAGGCCTCGCAACCCCAAGTTTTCGTCCCGCCGCAACATCGCCAGACAGTATCGCGTAGTCCCATGTATTCGCCAGCTCAAGATGGATTCTCGGTGCGAGGATCGGATGTGCGCTACACAGAGCTTCCGCCTAGTGATGACCTGACAGATGTTGTGCACTGCTTCTGGGAGCTTCGCACGCTGGCACCACTGCCCGAAGAGTTTCAGTACCACGCGCTACCCGATGCATGCGTAAATCTATTGATCAATCTTGTGGACACCAGTATTGCAGGAATCACCGCGCTGCATACCCAAGCGACGACGCTAAACTTGGGGAAATCGTTCCACTACGTTGGCGTGCAGCTCTTTCCGGGAGTCTGGCAAGGTGATGCCACCGAGATTTCGAATCGCTACGTCGGCGCACCATACAAGGGTGCGTTACCGTTAACGCAGACCGGACGACGACTCGTTGGCATGAAGTTTGAAGACATGCCACAGCCGCTGACTGAACTATTGCGTTGGTGTGTTTCGCATGGCTATGTGCGTGCGAACCCACTTACGGCGCGCATTCTGTCGAGGGTCGACGACCTACGTTCGGTGGCGGACATGGCGGCGCTGGCTGAATTGTCTCCACGGCAGCTACAGCGCAAACTCAAGGAACTTACCGGCTTCGCTCCGCATGACTTCCTCAAGGTTCTTCGCGTGCAGCAGTCATTCCGCAAGCACTACCTCGACTTGTACGCCGATCAGGCCCACTTCACCCATGCGTTTCGGCATGCGGTCGGCTACACGCCGGTGCAGTACCGCAAGCGGTTCGGTGTCTGATCTATACAAGACAACCTGTCGCAAGCCCGCTAACCTCCAAGCTTCACTTTCACTCAAGGAGTTTGCGATGGGTAAGCCGAACGCGATTGGCTGGTTCGATTTGTATGTAGACGATATCGAACGAGCAACGAGTTTCTACCAAACGGTCCTTCACGTACGGTTGGAGCCGATTGGCGATCCGACTGGCGAGACCATAATGCGGAGCTTTTCCGGCGATATGGGCGCGTATGGCGCGGCAGGGGCGCTCGTGAAGTCGCCCCACGCTCGTCCAGGCCAGGGCGGCACCATGGTTTACTTCAGCGTAACTGACTGCGCAGTTGAACAGGCACGCGTACCAGCGGCAGGTGGCAAGGTATTGCGCCCAAAGTTCTCCATCGGTCAATTCGGCTGGGTGACGTTGTGCATGGACACGGAGGGAAACCCGTTCGGACTAAACTCCATGCAGTAATGCCTGGCTACGAGCGAAGCCTAACCCCTGGCTCGAGCCGACCCGCTACGGCAGGCCTTGTAAGCCCGGGTTAAGGTACTCCTCACATTTTCTCAACCCGGGCTTACGCCACCTGCCTACGCGGGCGGCACAGCTCAAACGTTAGGCTCCACAGGGCACGTCCTATCACATGTATATAAGCAACGAAACCCCAGAACAAACAGAGTCCCGCCTTCGATCGGTGATCACGGCAGCGGAGCTTCGCGTGCTGCCAGGCGAGTACGCGTTCGTCGAACGGCCTGTGTCTTCCTTCCCCTACGACCTAGTGAGCCAGTCGCTGGCACTGGTTCGAGACAACGACGTCTGGAGTGCGCTGGTTCCCTCGTCGCAGCCGGGCGATGAACGCTTTGTCGTATTCAGCTTCCACTTCACGCCCGGCCAAGACAACTCTGGATTCGTGGGTTGGCTTGCGTCTAGCCTCAAGCGAACGCTTGGCACCGGTGTGTTCGTCGTATGTGGGCAGAACAGCAGCCGCGGAGGAGTATTCGACTACTGGGGTGCACCCGCTGGGCTGCGAGAGAACGTGCTCAATGCATTGGCCCGGCTTCGCAGTGGCACCTAACCACTCGCTCAACCCCCGACCCGCTACGCCAGCCTTCGCTTAGCCGCTCCAGATGCCTGTGGCATTCTGCCTTGCGCGGCCAAGCGCCGTCTGCCTCCGCAGGCAGCTTAGCTCGAACGATAGGCATCAGACTCTCATGGCACTACCTTAAGAAAAATTCCCTCTTGTTGACAAACTAATTGGCGAATCGAGTTGCAATACAGAAAGTGTCTCCCCGGCGAAGGCCGGGGCCCAAGTTCGCGCAGCTACTCGAAAAATCCAACTGGGTCCCGGCCTTCGCCGGGATGACATGCGAAATGCCAATGTGAGCTGGCATGTTTGCCAAAAGTCCAATAAAGACGGAGGTTTTCAGCGCATTTTGCTTGGAAAGCGCCGACCCTATTAGGGATTGTTATCGTTCTGCTGTGGCAGTGATGATCGCCGCCATACTTGCCACCAACAATATTCCGCCGACGGCCACAACTGATGGTGTGACGGTAAAGGTAGCCAAATCCATGACGGCATCTATCAGCAAATTGCCGCCGCCAGAGCCAAACATGGCCAGCGCAGCGCCGATCACAGCCGCTACAGAAACGATGACCAGCCGAGGTGTGAAATATCTGCCAAACGTACGGGCTGTCGTTGGCGCGGGCAATTGCGCCACGCGCTGCATGACTACATCACTAAATCCGTCGTTGTGAATGTAGGCGGCACGCCACTCAGCCGCGTCGGTACGCAGCATGACTGCAAGCGCTTGATCTGCCTCGCGCTGTTGGGCTTGGTCGTTGGGTAAATGGCCAAGGTCGTGATTAAAAGTCATATCAAAGTTCCTTGTTCTCGTGATTCTACTGCGGCTTCGCGCGTGTTGCCGGATTTAAGCCCAGGCGCTGCGGCATATGCTGCAAGTCGCTGCCGCATTTTTTCTTTCGCACGCAGCACATGTGTCTTTAGTGTGCCCAGCGGCATCTGCAACACATAGGCGGCTTCGTCATGGGACAGGTCGTTGTAAAAGCACTGGTGGATCGCGGCGCGTTCGGCTTCAGTCAAATCCACCATGGCACGTTCGAGATCGCGCCGCGTGGCGATTGTGGCGGCATCAGAGTCGACCGACCCTTGCTCCGGCATCGACTCTTCATCCATTAAGACTTCGCTCTTACGACGGATATCGGACTGCCATGCATTGAAGGCGATGCGGTAAAGCCACGTCGAAAATTTCGCCTCAAAACGAAACTTGCCGATGTTTTTCCACGCCAGGATAAAAGTCTCCTGCGCGATGTCGTCCGATAATTCTGCATGGCCGTTGGTCATCTTGCGCAAACTTGCGCGCAGCGCCGATTGATGACGCTTGACGAGCTCGGCAAAGGCGAACTGATCGCCCCGCGCGATGACGCGGGCAATCAGCTCGTGATCCGACTGCGCAGGTGGCGAAGTCATGGATTACCGAGACGCGGGTTACCCTTTTGGAATTCAGGCCAACGGCTCTCTTGCAGTTTTAGCCCCTTCGCGTGGCTCCAGACGCCAAGCAATCAGAAAACCCACGCCCATCAAAAGCGGGATCAGGCCAAATGTCCATGGCACACCAAGTTGGTAGAGGCAGATACAAATCGCCACGCCGAGCATGATCAGCACGAAGCCACGCCGCAGGTCTGAGCCCTTCGGATTGGCGCTGACGAACAACTCGACGGGTACGGGCTGGCCTTTTTCTGCAAGTTTTACCGCAGTGTCATAGACCAATTGGTTACGCAAAGCGCGGTAACGTAACACCAACCAGACGATCACTACCGGCATCACGGTGCCGAACAGCATGAAAATAAGCGGGATAAGAATGTTTTCCATGGCGGTGCTCGACGTTTTTAATTGGTGGAACCAAGGGGTGAAAGTGAATTATGTCCGGTAGGACGCTACGTCGGCTCGGTTCGGATGCCGACCAAGTCCATTTAATCGCAAACCGGTCTCGGCATGTCGTTTCGCTCCGCTACGCAAAACTACGCGATCATCCTGCTTAGTTGCCAAATCCGGGCGGGACCGATGACAAACGCGGGGCAGGATTTCCGCCTACGCGCAAGCGCAGGCGACGCTAACATCTCCAGCGCGGCTTAGCCGCTCCACCGCTCGGCTTGGCCTCATGCGGCGATTTCGGCGCCCGGCGTACGCGGTGCGGGCGGGATCGTTTTTGGCCCGTGGTGGGCATCCGGCGTTGGCAGAGTGAGCATCCCCGGCAACGGCCCCAACTTAAACTGCGCCAACACCAGCAGTGCCGCACCCACGCCGCAAAGTCCGATAGTGGCGCGCAATCCCAGCCATTCCCCAAGCACACCGCCTAACACCGAGCCAATCGGGGCGAGGGAAAGGGCCAGAAAGATCATGGTGGAGGTCACGCGACCGAGCAGATGATCAGGCGTCGCGGATTGTCGTAACGACAAGTAATTGATGAAAAACAACATCGCCCCAAAGTCGAACAGGAAGAGGGCAGTACCGAGTAGAAAAAACGCAAA
>JBEILF010000209.1:0-4377 GCA_040379385.1 Burkholderiales bacterium
GATTCGTGTTTCAATAATACTGCGCCCAACAGTGCGGTGGATTTGACGTGACACTTCAGCCAGCGATTGTCATCGAGGGAGGCCACCGAAATCCCTGTGGCGTAGATTTCGGGCTTTGGCGTGGCCAGCGGATTCACCATCATAAATACTGTTGGTGTGAGGCCCTCGGGCGGTGGAAAATCGCGCTTTGCCACGCCGCGTGTCACCTGGATATACACGCCGACATTGTCGCCGCCGTTACGCGCAATCAGTTCATTGATGGCTGCCTCCCATTTTTCAATTGCATAGGGATTGGTGAGGTACAGCTCATCCATCGAGCGCTGCAAGCGCAGCAAATGCTCTTTGGCGCGCAGGCCACGGCCGTCGTAGTACGGGATCACCTCATAAACGCCGTCACCGAAAATGAAGCCGCGATCCAATGGCGAAATTTTGGCGTTTTCCAGTGGCATGTATTCGCCATTCAGGAACACTGTGGGCAGACAGAGCGCTTGGGTCATCTTGGCACCTTCATGAAGTTTTACGATACAACGAGCGTTGATCGGCTCGCGATTCACAACCAGCGGCTATTTGAACATCAGTCGAATCGCATCCCAACCACGACCGAGGAACCCCGCAACTTTGACATCTTCAAGAGCGACCACCGGGATTTCGGCAAGCGTTTTGCCGTCACGAACCAATTTCATTATCCCTGCTTTCTGACCGGGCTGCAGCGGTGCCAGCAGCGGCTGTGTGGTGCTGAGTGTGGCAGTAATTCCTGTGAACTTCTCCTTCGGCAGTGTCAGCCAAATGTCGCGATCAAAACCGAGTTTGACCGTGTTTTGTGTGCCCTTAAAAATCTGCGGTGCAGCAATCGCCTGGCCCTTGGTGTACATGCGTTGTGAATCAAACATTTGATAGCCGTAGTTGAGTAACTTTTGGCTCTCTTGCGTGCGCGCCGAGTCAGAATTGGTGCCGAGCACCACCGAAATGAGCCGCCGCTCGCCACCCGTTGCGCCGGGGCGTTTGGCGGTCGCAATCAGGCAGTAGCCGGCGGCATCGGTATGGCCAGTCTTCAGACCGTCGACGGTGGGGTCGATGAACAACAACCGGTTGCGGTTGGGTTGGCTGATTTTGTTGTGCGTAAACTCACGCTCTTTGTAATAGGCGAATTCGGCCGGAAAGTCGCGGATGATTGCGTTTGCAAGCAGCAGCAGATCTTCAGCGGTTGAGTAGTGTTGCGGGCTTGGCAGCCCCGTCGAATTCAAGAAGTTGGTGTTTTTCATACCCAACTTTTGCGCGGTCTTGTTCATCAGCTGGGTAAACACATCTTCAGAGCCCGCAATAGCCTCGGCGAGCGCGATGGAGGCGTCGTTGCCGCTTTGCACGATCATGCCGCGAATCAACATCTCGATGGTCGGCGACTGTTTCGGGTCAATAAACATACGCGAGCCCTCAGCCTTCCATGCGCGCTCGGAAACGGAAACGTTCTGACTGAGCGTAAGTTTTTTCGTCTTGATTGCGTCGAACACTAAATAGGCGGTCATCAGTTTTGTCAACGATGCAGGCTCGAACCGATCACTGATTGCCTGACTGGCCAATATCTGGCCACTGCTTGCGTCGAACAGCACATAAGCGCGCGCCGTGACCACGGGCGGCGGCACGTCAGCTTGAATGATGGGGAGTTGCGCGAGGGCGGCGGAGGATGTGAAGGCGACGACGACTGACAGGGCACAGAGCAGATTGCGGAGTTTCATTTGGTTCTTAAGGTTGAGAGATAACGGGTGAAAAATCGTGGGACTGTTTTACGCGCGACTGAATCGCTTCGGCTTCGATGCGGGAGGAGTATGGGCCAAGTCGCACACGCCAGAGGCTATCCTTAAACACAGTAACGATTGGCTCGCGGTTCCAATCAAGCTCGCGCGTCATACGATCGCGGAAAATGTTCGCGTTTTCTTGTGAACTGAAGGCACCCAGTTGCAGGAACAGTTGTGTGCCATCGGTGGTAATCGGCGAAGTCGCAATGACGGTGGCGGGCGGCGTAGTTGGCAGTGCCACGCGCGGCGGCGCAGCGGACGCCACAACAGAGAGATCACCGGCGAAAACACGCTCGATGGTCACCGGGCCGCTGCCTCTGCGCGCGATGTCAAGACGGTGGGCTGCGGCATAGGATAAATCAATGATGCGATCTGAATGAAACGGCCCGCGATCATTTACTCGCACCACCACAGACTTGGCGTTGGCCGGATTAGTCACTCGCACATAGGAGGGGAGCGGCAGCGTCGGGTGCGCTGCCGTCATCGCGTACATGTCGTAGATCTCGCCGATGGAGGTCATGTTGCCGTGGAACTTGCGGCCATACCACGAGGCGATGCCAGTTTGGCGGAACGGGTCATTGTTCACAACTGGCGCATAACTACGGCCAAACACAGTGTAAGGCTTGTTGGCACCAGAGTGGAACTTCTCGGCGCGGGGGACTGCATCCGCAATGCTGTCCAGATAGGCGGGCGTGTTTTTCGCCGCGTCGTCACCGGGACCGTCGTCGAGATAATAACCACCCGGGCCGCTTGATTTGGCAGGTGTGGGTTTGGAGACGGCGGGCGACTTGGGGGTGGAGGAACACGCCGCCAAGAGCGATACTAGTAACAGGCTGGCGGCTAGCTTTATGAGTTCACGAGTACGTGTAGATTGGAACAACGGATGTGTGGCGTTCAAGGGAGCACGTCGCGCGGGGTTGGTGGAAGAAAACACGCCATATTTTCGCCCCAAACCCCGATTGCCGACAAACAAATACAAAAAGGCGCGTGTTTCGCTTGCTTGCCGAACAACACCTACATCTGCCGAAACCGACCGGTAAAGGCCGCCGACACTGGAACGAGTTGATTGGTACCAAGTAGCTTGACGCGCATTCGACCAACCTCGTCCTTTATGACGCGCTCAATGGCCGCCACGCGGATGACCGATGAGCGATGCACCTGCCAAAATTCATCCGGATCGAGTTCGTTGAGCAAATCCCGAATGGGCGTGCGCACGTATCGCTCTTTATTCGCGGTGATAACGGCCGTGTATTTGTCACGCGACTGGAAAAACAACACTTCGCCGGTGGCGATAACGTCGATCTCGCTGCCCTGCCCGCAATTGAGCCAACGTAAATACTTGCGCTCCACCGTCGAGATTTGTCGCAGAGCCTCGACCAGTTTCTGATCGACTGTTGTCGGCGCACCGGCGCTTATCGCCGCCTTTAGTCGATTGATAGTTTCGGCAAGACGTTCGACTTTTACCGGCTTGAGCAAATAATCAACCGCGCGTGTATCGAAGGCTTCGATGGCGTGTTGGTCGTAAGCCGTGACAAAAACGATGCGTGGCGCGGCGTCGCTGCTGACCACCTGACGCGCGACTTCAAGCCCACTCAAGCCTGGCATACGAATATCGAGGAAAGCGATGTCGGGCTCGTGTTCGGCGATGAGCCCCAGCGCGTCGCCGCCGCTATGTCCCAACGCCAACACGTTCAGTTCGGGCCAGGCGGCCTTTAGCAAATCGCGCAGCGCTTCGGCGAGGCGTGGTTCGTCATCGCAAATGATCGCGGTTGTCATAGTTTTTGCCCCGATTTGTTTTCTACCGGCAAGTCAATCTCGGCAATCACCCCGCTTGGCGTATTCGCCGACAATCTCAGTGTCGCGCGACCATCGTATGCCGATTGCAGGCGTTCGCGAATATTCGCCAGCCCAATACCCGAGCCACCGGAGGCGCTCGATGGCGAGAAGCCTTGGCCCGTGTCTGCCACGCGAACCAACAACCGTTTGTCACCTGCGCCATCGTGACGCAAGTCGGCACTGACGCGAATTTCGCTCGGTGTCGATTTGGGTTCAACGCCGTGTTGAATCGCATTCTCCAACAATGTCTGCACCAGAAGTGATGGGATTTTCATATCCGTGACATCTGCACTCATGTCGATCTGGCTTGAAAGTCGGCTGCCCATGCGCAGTTTGGCAATTTCCAAATACGCACGCGCCAACGCCATTTCCGCAGCAACAGGACTCGAATCATTGCGCAACGCTTGCAGACTGGCGCGCAAAAAATCGGATAACTCATCGGCCATGCGTTCAGCCGACTTTGGGTCGGTGGCAATCATCGATTTCAAATGCGCGATGGTATTAAAGATGAAGTGCGGCTCGATCTGTGCCTTCAACGATTGCAAGCGGATTTCGGCGAGCTGCTTATCCTGCTCTGCTTTCTCGACGCGACTCAGGAGCAGGCGCTGTTGCTCAAAGCGCGCGCGGTCAAAATAATGCATCAAGAACGCCAACAGGCAATACATACCCAATAGCGCCGAGGTTTTAGTCGGCCACACATACACAGCTAACCCATAGTTCCATAGCAATGCCGTGGCGAGAAAGCCGA
>JBEILF010000210.1:0-4335 GCA_040379385.1 Burkholderiales bacterium
CACGGGTCAGAACCCAATAGAACAGCCAGACTGCGCCGCCAAATATTGCAAGCAAGACGAGCGTGATGACGGTTTCATTCATGGCGTTCTCCAGTAACCCTAATATAGCAGCCATCAAAGCATGCCACTAGCATGGCGTGGCAGGTCTGTTCTTGTGTCATCTCGCTAACAGCGAATGAGGGTCGCTCGGAAACAGCCGGTATTGGCCGCTAGGCGGCGATCAATACGTCAGCTGAAATACCAAAATCATTGTGCAATTTGCGAATCATTGCCAACGATAACGGGCGCTTGCGGCTCAGAACTTCATAGGCGCGATTTGGTCGACCAAATACTGGCATCAAGTCTTGAATTGTCAGGCCACGTTGTTCCATGACGAATTTGATCGACTCAACAGGGTCCGGCGGCAGCATCGGGTAGTGCTTCGCCTCATAGGCCTGTATCAAAGTCACCAACACGTCGAGCGTATCACCATCAGACGTGCCCGCCTTGGCACCCATCAGGCCCTCGATCGTCTTCAGCGCCTGGTTATAGTCGCGTTTCGAACGAATTGGTTTGATGGTCATGACGTCTCCTTTATATCGTTTGCGCATCAATTTGGTCATATTGCTTGTGTGTGCCGATGAATCGAACATACACCACATGAAACGGGTAGTTAATCCAGACGACAAGACGATATTTGTTGCCCGCTAAGTTAAACACCACACGGCCGTCCTTAAGAATGCTAGCCGTGCCAAGATCCGCTTTTACGTCTGCCGGACTTTTCCAGTCTGCCGAAGACACATGCTGAAACCATGCTCGCGCCGGCTCCACAACATCCCGGTAGGAAGGACTTGAATCTCCGAAATCTCTCAGCGCTCGATAGGCGATGACTCGCATGCCCCAGTATAGTCCCATACTGGGACTAGATGCAAGAGTCAACGTTGAGTTGTAGTGTCGCCACGTCCAACTATTCTTGCAACAGCCGATAAACGCTTTTGAATCGTTTATCTTCCACCAATCCGTAATCCCCCGGTGCGTATTGCAGCAACCAATCGCCCGCATTGCCTTTTAGGCGATCGCCGCCGGCGTGTCTCTCCACGGCGAAGGGTTCATCGATCTGCCTTGCCCAAACGGGAATGCGCCGCGCATGATACGCGCCGTCATGTCCCATCACCAGAGGTGCCACCGGTTCGTACTTTTCTTCAAACCGCGCGCGGATGACACTCCATTGGTCGCCGGTGGAACCCGTGACCAAAGCATCACCACACCGGTAGTGGTTAGGCCCTTCACGACTTTGGATCACACCATCTTCGGCGGCGAACAGCACCGTCACAACTTCGTCTTTCACGTAGCGGGCCGCGAGTGGGTCGGATTCGAGCGAAACATTCTGGAATTGGCGCATGGCCTTACTTTATCGGAGGCCGGAGGTCGGAGCATCTCGCGCGTGCGAAAATTATCCTATGCCCATTGTCGCAATCATCCCCTCCCTTGCCGCCTCATCAACAACCGCTGCCGTAACCAGCGTCACTCCACTGGCGGCATTCGGCCAGTGGGCACCAATCGTGTGGCTGAAAACGACGCCGGTGGTCTACCCGATTTTGGAGATTGGCCACATCGTCGGTATCGCGCTGGTGTTCGGCACGTTGTGGATTGTCGATTTACGAATCTTGGGGCGTATGCCGATGTTCGATGTCAACCAGCTGGCCAAACATATCCTGCCGTGGACAGTGGCCGGATTTCTGCTGGCCGCATTGACCGGCCTGACCATGTTTGTCAGCCGCATCGGCGATCTGATCGCCAATCCGGCTTTCGTGTTAAAAATCAGCCTATTGTTTGCCGCAGGAACCAACGCGGCGGTGTTGCATGCCCGTGGTGCGATCAATAGTGAAAGCGCGCTGACTCGCGCCCAAGCCGTTTTGTCCCTCCTGATTTGGCTCGCCGTGATTGTTTGCGGACGCTGGATCGCCTACATTTAGGAACGTATATGAACCGTCGCATATTTGTTTCATCTGTTTCTGCGGTATCGACGATGGCCTTAAGCCAACGCGTGTTCGCCCACCACGGCTGGTCGAGTTTTGACGAATCCAAACCCATCTACCTGGTGGGGACGGTCAAGAGTCTGAAATGGCAGAACCCACACGTTGAACTCGTGGTCACCATGTCGCCCGACGCAAAGCTGCCAGCAGACCTCGCCAAACGTACCGCACCGCCACAGACCACACCGGTCGACGGGGCGAAGATTTTGGCGAATGCGGCACTACCAACCAAGCGCGGTGATTGGACGCTAGAGTTATCGCCAATGACACGCATCAAGGCGTGGAAAGTGGCGCAACCGAAAGTTGGCGATACGATTGAGGCCGTGGCCTACACATTCAAGGATGAAAAAGGCGCAGCAGTCGCAAGAGTTGAATACTTGATCGTTGCAGATAAGCTCTACGGCCTGCGCTCGATGCCGGCGTGATCGACTGCAGTGGGTGGCGCTAAGCGGAAATTGGCAGCATGGTCTGCACACGAGGCCGGCGCGAGTACACTGCCTTCATTGAGCAGGAAATCGCACAATCGACATCCATCGTTAAAGCAGCGGACCTCTAGGCTGAACATTTCATGAGGGCGCGTTCGAAAGCGGGCGAGTAGGTGAACAGGCGAGCGATGTTTTGCCTGACCGATCACAGCATAGCGGGCTAGGCTTCGGCAGCAGGGCGCACAATTGCCATCCAATCGCCCGCCAGCGAACCTGCAGCCCGCATCTACAGCAAAACAGAAACGAGCCAAAGTGGTTTGCCAATCGCCCAGAGGCAACGTCCTGCTTAGCAACCGGCGACCCATGAAATATTCAGGCTAGGGGAGCGAGAAATCAGTGTCGGCAGCTCGCACCGGACCCATGACAAAAAATGCGAGGCATCACTCCTCAATGCACACCAAAAAAACATGCCTATTGACGGGCATCTTCGGCACTTTTCGCTTGAAAACGCCCGCCGATATTAGACTTTCGCCAGGTGGTTATGCGCCAGCTTGCAACCCGAACGGATCATCCACCGAGTGCGAAGGCTGGGTGAACCAGCGTGGACCGTCCGCCGTCATGTAGAAATGGTCTTCGAGACGAATACCAAATTCGCCTGGCACACAGATCATTGGCTCGTTGGAAAAACACATCCCCTCAGCGAGCGGCGTCGCGTCGCTTCCCACCAAGTATGGCCATTCGTGGATATCCAAGCCGATGCCGTGTCCAGTGCGGTGTGGCAAACCAGGCAATTCATATTGCGGACCAAAGCCAGCCGCCGCAAGCGAACGGCGCGCGGCGATGTCGACCTCTCTGCAGGGCACACCGAGCTGTGCGGCGGCAAGTGCTGCGGCTTGTGCGGCTTTCTCCGCGTTCCACACCATCCGCTGGCGCTCGGTGGGTTCTCCAAACACGTAAGTGCGCGTGATGTCCGAGATGTAGCCTTCAACCTGACAGCCGGTATCGATCAGCACCATGTCACCGGTGTTAAGCGTTTGTGGATGTTTCACGCCATGCGGAAACGCCGTCGCCGGGCCAAACAACACAATACAAAAATACGATCCTGACGCGCCGACTTTTTTGTGCGCCTCGTCGATGAAAGCCGTTACCTCAGTGGTGGTGATGCCCTCATGCAACATGCTGGCTGCCGCCTTGTGTACTTCAAGAGTCATGTTTTTTGCGCGTTGCATCAGTGCAATTTCATTTGTTGATTTAGACATACGGCAGTGCGCGGTGATCGGCTTGGCGTTGACCATCTCGATTCCCACTGCAACATCATTGGCAAACTTGGCAATACCATCCACCACAAAAAATGGTGTGTCTTCCGTGATGCCGATCTTTGTCCCCGACTTGGCCAGCCCCATGCGCCGAAGCGTTTCGACAAATAATTGATACGGGCTTTCGTGCTCATGCCAGACATTCACCGGCCCCGGCACCATCATAAAGTCGCGAACAGTGTCTTGTTCAAAGTACGGAGCAAGATACTCGATTGCGCCCGTCGCCGGAACAATAGCACCCACCATGCGCTCACTCGGGTGCCACTTCGTACCGGTGAAATAGGTCATGTTCGTGCCGGCGTGGACCCACATCGCCGCGATGCCATCCTCCCGCATCTTCGCTTGCGCCTTTGCAGTTCGCGCCGCGTACTCCGATTGCGCAATTGGGCTTACGCCCGCATTCATGTTTGAAAGTGCTGCAAGCGCTTCGGCCGTGGTCTTCCCACCCACACCAATCGTCATTTGGTCAGTCTCGCTTAGAAGTTGTTTGTTGTTAGGCCAAGTACCGCGACTCAAGGTGGCGTCGGTAATGCACCGGGTCGAGCGCGCTGCCGGTTGCACGCGTGACAAGCTCATCAG
>JBEILF010000211.1:0-4325 GCA_040379385.1 Burkholderiales bacterium
ACGAAGGCTTCTTCGCGTTTCTTGCGAATGGCCGGCAGCATGATGATGACCAGCAACAATAACGCGATGGCGAGCAGCGTCGCCGAGAGCGGACGCGTTACGAATGTCATGGCATCACCGCGCGAGAGCAGCATGGCGCGGCGCAGGTTTTCTTCCATCATCGGGCCGAGAATGAAGCCAAGCAACAACGGGGCCGGCTCGCAGTCGAGCTTCAAGAATAGATATCCAACCAGACCAAACCCTGCCGTAATCACGACATCAAACGGACTATTGGAAAGCGAGTAAACACCGATGCAGCAGAACACCAAAATCGCCGGGTAGAGCAACCGATACGGCACCGTCAGCAGTTTGATCCACATGCCAATCAGCGGCAAATTGAGGATGACAAGCATCAGGTTGCCGATCCACATTGAGACGATCATGCCCCAGAACAGTTGTGGCTTTTCACTCATCACCTGAGGACCTGGCTGAATGCCTTGAATAATCATGGCACCCACCATCAGCGCCATCACCGGATTTGGCGGGATACCAAGTGTCAACAACGGAATAAACGACGTTTGTGCAGCGGCGTTGTTGGCCGACTCAGGCGCTGCGACACCACGAATGTCGCCCTTGCCAAACTGCGACGAATCCTTCGCAATTTTCTTCTCCAATGTGTATGCGGAAAAAGAGGCGAGCACCGCGCCACCACCCGGCAAAATGCCGAGCAACGAGCCCAGGCCGGTACCGCGCAACACCGCAGGGAAGGCCTCTTTCACGTCTCGTATTGAAGGCAACAAGCGGCCTACCTTGTTGACAAAAATTTCGCGTTCTTCGCCTTGTTCAAGATTCTTGATGATCTCGGCGAAACCAAAAACGCCCATGGCGACTGCAACAAAGCCAATACCGTCGGAGAGTTCAGGAATGGAGAAGTTAAAACGTGCCATGCCCGAGTTGACGTCGGTGCCAACTAAGCCAAATAACAGCCCCAACAAAATCATACCGATCGCTTTAACAACCGAACCGTGTGCGAGCACAACTGCGGCGATCAGACCAAGGGTCATCAGCGAAAAATACTCGGCCGGGCCAAACTTAAACGCGATTTGTGCCAACGGCGGCGCGGCAGCAGCAAGCAGCAGCGTCGCGACGCATCCTGCGAAGAACGAGCCCAACGCGGCGATACCGAGTGCGGTACCAGCTTTGCCTTGGCGCGCCATTTGGTAACCATCCAACGCAGTCACCACACTCGACGACTCGCCGGGAAGGTTCACCAGAATCGCCGTGGTTGAGCCACCGTATTGAGCGCCATAGTAGATGCCGGCCAGCATGATTAGCGACAGCTCGGGCGCTAAGGTGAACGTAGCAGGCAATAGCATAGCAATGGTGGCAACAGGACCAATGCCCGGCAACACCCCAATGAGCGTTCCCAACAAACAACCAATCAGGCAGTACAGCAGCGCTTCAGGGGTAAACGCAACACTGAAGCCGAGTGCCAGGTTGGAGAGTAATGCTTCCATTTAAATTCTCACCTTAACCGAAGAATGAAGGCCAGATGGGAAACGGTAACTTCAATCCGTAAACAAACACCGCGATAGAACCGATGGACAACACCACGCCTGCAATCAATTGTTCCTTGAGTTTGAACTCGTGTCCGCCAAACGCAGAAATGAGTACCAATACGATGATCGCTAACGCGAGACCGATCAATTTGACGGTCGAGCCAAACACCACTACGGCACCAAGAATCCACAGGATCGGCCGCCAGGCAAAAGCGCTGACACGTTCACCACGCGTCAAGAACGACTTAAACAAAATCACCAGACCAAGTACGCCAAGCGTGTTACCCAAGACAAACGGGAAATATCCAGGACCCATTCGACTTGCCGTACCCATTGGGTATTCGTACACCTTGACGATAATGGCAAAGGCGAAACCAATAACGGCAAACATCACGCCTGACCAAAAGTCTTTCGGGTTGCGTACCTGCATGGTTGCTCCTCGCTGAGGCCGCATGGGATGCGGCGTATTTTTTGTCGGCTGCGCAGCCCCACAACGATCTAGATTGTAACTCTATTCAGCGCAGTTACATACGCCGGTAATGTTGCGCTGACTGTCACGCTAACACCTGTCAACATCAGCGGCGGCACGGATGGCACCGCCGCACAAACTTCGACACATTAGCCTAAGAAGGTTATCAGCTCGCTTATCAAAACGTTGGGAATCTCCTCAGGGATGTAGTGCCCGGATACGACCGACTGCCCAGATACTGTCGTCGCAAACTTGCGCCAGTCTTGTAGCGGTGCAAAACAGCGATGCACAATAGCGTGTTCACCCCACAACACATGTAACGGACAAACAATTTTCTTACCCGCCTCGCGGTCGGCACGATCATGCACCAAATCGATGCTGGCGGCCGCGCGGTAATCTTCACACATGCTGTGTACCGTGCCTAGGTCACGCATATAACCCAGGTACGCCGCATAAGTTTCGTCGGTAAAAGGGGTTCGACCGGCCAACCCACTGGTGAGCTTGCTGGCAAGGTAGGCCTCTGGCGAAGCGCTAATCAATGTTTCGGGAAACGGCGCGGGCTGTACCAAAAAGAACCACCACCAGTAACCCAGCGCGAAGTCCATGCTGGTTTCTTCGTACATCGTCAGTGTCGGCGATATATCGAGCACGACCAACTTCTTGACAACTTCCGGGTAGTCCAACGCCATTCGATGTGCAACGCGTCCGCCACGGTCGTGTCCACAAACAAAAAAAGCATCAAAACCCAGCGCACGCATCAACTCAACCTGGTCGCGCGCCATTTCACGTTTGCTGTAATTCGCGTGATCCGGCAACCCGGCAGGTTTGCTGCTCTCGCCATATCCGCGCAAATCTGTCGCGATGACCGCGTAGCGCTCCGCCAGCGTCCCCGCCACCTTGTGCCAGATAAGATGAGATTGTGGATAGCCGTGCAAGAGTAACAGTGGCGGTCGAGCCCGCGACTCGGGTGTGGCCGCACTGCGTACGCCGTGAATACGCACGCCATTAACATCGATATCAAACCGAGTGAAGCTATTGAAAGCAGTCTCAATCATACGAGTGTGATAATCGCACGGATGAACCTTCAAGCAAAATCCATGCGGCCTATCAGCGCAGCGTCTAGAAATACAGTCGAAAACCTCACCCCTCCCGCCGTTGCCCCTGACTGGCTGGCGTTTGCACCAGCCAGTTTTGTCATCCTCTGGAGTACCGGTTTTATCGGCATGCGGCTAGGCATCCCTTACGCTGAGCCCTTCACCTTCATGGCGGTGCGTATGGCGATCGTCGTGGTCATTTTGTTGGCCGCTGCGGTGGTCTTCCGCGCGCCTTGGCCGCGAAGCCGTACAGAAGTTTTCCACGCCGCTGTTGCCGGACTACTTGTGCACGCGACGTATTTGTCCGGTGTGCTCTATGCGATATCGTTGAAATTGCCACTCGCCTTCACGGCGCTGATCGCTGGCCTGCAGCCAATACTGACAGGGGTCGTGGCATCTGTGATCCTCGGCGAACGACTCAGACCGATCCATTGGTTAGGTATGCTGCTCGGATCAATTGGCGTGTTGACGGCCGTCAGCCCGACATTGGCGCACGGTGAAGTGGGTACGCCTGCGCTGAGCTGCGCGGCGTTGGCATTGATCGGCATAACGGCAGGCACGGTTTACCAGAAACGCTTTTGTTCAGGCATGGACTTGCGGACCGGGGGGGTGATTCAATTTTCGGCGACCGGCTTGGTATTGTTCGGCTGTGCAGTGGCCTTTGAGACGCGCACCATCCAGTGGACACCGCAGTTTGTCTTCGCGCTTGGTTGGCTGGTAGTAGTCCTCTCAATCGGTGCCATCTCGCTGCTTTACGTCATGATCCGGCATGGCGCGACAGCATGCGTGGCCAGCTTGTTCTTCCTCACACCTTCGGTCACTGCCATCATGGCGTATCTACTATTTGGTGAAGCCCTGAGTGCATGGGCGATTGGCGGTTTGGCAGTGGCGGCCCTAGGTGTTGCACTTGTAACGAGAAAATGAAACCCCTTATTTGGCGTGCTTCTTCAGGCAAAACGCTTCGAAATCGCCCGTCAAGTAGTGGTTTTTGCACCTAGCACAGAAGCTTCCATTTAAACAAGCCTGCTAAACTGTAAGCTAATTTGCGTCAGTCCACCGCTTGCCAACATGAGAACTGCAAACCAACTCCTTACCCAGTACGCGGCGTACCACCGCGATCGCCGCAATATCGCCACGCACTTTGTGGGGGTGCCGATCATCGTTTTTTCCGGGGTGCTAGCGTTGGCACAAGTTGTCATCGGGCCGGTACATCTCGGGTGGGTG
>JBEILF010000212.1:0-4314 GCA_040379385.1 Burkholderiales bacterium
CGGCTGTAGTCGGGTCTTGCCGGACGACTTCGAACAACAGAAGAGCCGCTCTCCTAGGGAAAAGCGGCTTTCGAGTTTGTTACTGGTCGACGTCGGATGCGGCAAAACGTTGATTTGCTGCCCAGGAAGGGACTCGGTCACCTCCGGCGACCCCGCTGCAGCGGCTCGTCGCTTCACGTTGTTCGCTCCGAGTATCGCCGTCAGCTTTCGAACCCCTTACGCGAATGCCGCAGGGCATTCGCTCCCGGTCTCAAAAATGAAAAAAGCCGCTTTCGCGGCTTGATTTCATTTTGGTGCCCAGGAAGGGACTCGAACCCCCACAGTGGTGCCACCGCTAGGACCTGAACCTAGTGCGTCTACCAATTCCGCCACCTGGGCATGTACTTGTGAACGTATCAGGTATGGCTCGTTCACCGGAACAACGATTCTTCGACGCCAGAAATACCCAAGTGCAGTAGGGACTATCCGCGTAAAATAGGGGCAAATAATAGCCAAAAGCTCACCAATTGTCCAATAAAAAGCCGAAGATAACCAAAGCCCAACAAAAGCGCAACGCCCACGCGGTGATTGCCAAGCAGCCTGCCCGCACGCGCAAACCGAGCGACGCAGAGGTTGCCTTTGCGGCACCAGTGCTGGTCAAACCAGCGAGTGTTGCCCATGCGCCAAGCCGTGGCCGCGATCCACACGCCACGCGCGAAGCGGAGAAGTACCAGAACCCGATTCCATCACGCGAACTCATCATGGACGTGCTTACCCAAGCCGGGGTGCCGATGATGGAAGATGAACTTGCCGTTGCGCTGGAGATCAGTGAGGCGGAAATTGATGGATTCACGCGGCGCCTGAATGCCATGGAGCGCGATGGGCAGGTGATGAAGAATCGTCGTGGTGTGATTGGCCTATCAGAAAAGATGGACCTCATCGCAGGGAGGGTACAGGGGCATCCAGATGGTTTTGGTTTCTTGGTGCCGGACGACAAATCAGAAGATTTGTTCCTCGGCCCGAAACAAATGCAAAAAGTGCTCGACGGTGATCGTGTACTGGTGCGCGAGATCGGTGTCGATCGCCGCGGTCGTCGTGAAGCGTCGATCATTGAGATCCTAGAACACAAAAACACTCGGGTCGTTGGACGCTTGTTTGAAGAACACGGCGTGCTGTTTGTGGTTGCTGAAAACAAACGCATCAGTCAGGACATCCTCGTCGAACCCGGCTATGGCATGAAGGCTGCACCCGGCCAAGTAGTGATGGTCGAACTGGTCGCACAGCCGTCGAAGAATTCCGAACCGGTGGCACGTGTCATCGAAGTGTTGGGTAATTATGCGGACCCCGGTATGGAAATCGAGATTGCGTTACGCAAACACGATCTGCCATACGAATGGTCTGACGAAATTCTCACGCTCGAAAAGAAGCTGCCGAAAAAAGTTACCGCGAAGGAATGTGAAGGACGACTGGATCTTCGTGCTCTGCCATTTGTCACCATAGACGGTGAGACAGCAAAAGATTTTGACGATGCGGTATACGCCGAGCGCCAAGGTAAAGGCTTTAAGTTATACGTCGCGATTGCCGATGTCTCGCACTATGTGAAACAAGGCGGTGCGCTCGATCGCGAGGCACGGCTGCGCGGAAACTCGGTTTACTTTCCTCGCCGCGTGATTCCGATGCTGCCCGAGGCGTTGTCCAACGAAATATGTTCGTTGAATCCGCAGGTGGATCGTCTGGCGCTGGTTTGCGAAATGCAAATTTCGGCGCAAGGAGAGGTTAGGCATTACAAGTTTTATGAGGCGGTGTTTCATTCACAGCAGCGTCTGACCTACACCAAGGTTGCGAAGTATCTCTATGAAAATGAGCCGGATCATGGCATTGAGGAAAAGCTGCTCCCGCACATCCGTCATTTGGATGAGGTTTTTCAGGTGTTACTCGCGGCGCGTCACAAACGTGGCGCAATTGATTTCGAAGCTTCGGAAACAGAAATGCGATTTACCGAAGACGGCAAGATTGCCGAAATCGTGCCGCTACAGCGTAACGATGCGCACCGCCTGATTGAAGAATGTATGTTGGCGGCAAATGTGTCGACGGCGAACTTCTTAATTGAACACGAACACCCCGCGTTGTACCGTGTGCATGAAGGGCCGAACGAAGAGAAATTAGCACAACTGCGCAGCATGCTGAAAGATTTTGGTTTGTCGCTTGGTGGCGGCAAGAACCCGAGCCCCTCAGATTATGCGGCCTTGATTGTCAAGATCAAAGGCCGCCCGGATGAACCTTTACTCAATACGGTGTTGCTGCGCTCGTTACGCCAGGCGGTGTACTCGCCGGAGAATGTCGGACATTTTGGTTTGTCATATGAGGCATATACGCACTTCACATCGCCGATCCGCCGTTACCCGGATTTGCTGACGCACCGTGCGATTAAAGCCATCTTGCGTAACGACGTCTACGAGCCGAAAGAGTCGTGGGACGCGCTGGGGCAGCAGTGTTCGATGACCGAGCGCCGTGCCGACGATGCCACCCGCGACGTGGTGGCGTGGCTCAAGTGTTATTACATGAAGGACCGGCTTGGCGAGACCTTTGCCGGAACGATCTCCTCAGTCACGAGTTTTGGTATTTTTGTGGCGCTTGATGATGTGTACGTCGAAGGCCTGGTGCACATCTCGGACCTCGGTCAAGACTATTTCAAGTTCGACAAAGACCGGCATCAGATTGTTGGTGAACGTACCCGCAAGAAATACCAGTTGGCCGACCGCGTGAACATCAAGGTGGTGCGGGTGGACATTGAGACTTCGAAGATTGATTTCACACTCGCCGATGAGCGCAGTCGTTCGCGCGCAGAGATTGCTGCGATGGACGCGCCTGATTACAAACCCGGTGTCGTTTCCACTTCACCCAAAGTTGCACTGGCGATACAGAAACGACAGGAAGGCCGTGCCAGCTTGAATCCACCGACGTCGGGCGCGCCACCCGCAGCGATGATATCTCCCGCTCCTCCCGCCACCGGTGCAAGCCAGAAAATCGTAATGTCGGTTTCAAGCGCGAACCCGCCTACTACCCCGCTTGCCGGCTTGGTTGGCGGCGCGCCACCCAGCCGTTACGGCAAGATTTCGCCGAAAAAATTGCCGCAAGCGGCCTCTGCGCGAGTATCCACGTCGACACCGAAAGGGGCGGCAAAAAACGCCAATCCCGCATCGGCAAAGTCAGGTGGCGCAAGAAATTTGTTTGCTACCCCGAAGAAGATTAAATAATGAAGCCCCAAGTGTTGTTTGGATTTCACGCGGTGTCATCGCGTCTGAAGGCGCGCGCTGATACGGTTGAAGAAATGTTTATCAGTGCCGCGCGTGAAGGGCGCAGCGACGCGAGGCTCGACCGTCTGCTTGCGATTGCCAAAGAAAAAAAAGTTCGCGTTTTAGCGGTTGACAACAAGCGGCTTGACGGCATGACGGGAAACGCCCGCCATCAGGGGGTGGTGGCGATGGCGCGGCCGTTCCAATTGCCGCAGTTTGTGGATGACGTGCTGGAGACAGTTGAAGGCCCGCCGCTGTTATTGGTGTTGGATGGCGTGACCGACCCACACAATCTCGGTGCGTGTTTGCGTGTGGCGGACGCCGCCGGTGCACACGCTGTCATTGCACCTAAAGACCGCTCGGTTGGACTCAATGCGACGGTGATGAAAGTGGCCAGTGGCGCGGGCGAGAACATGCCCTACATCGTGGTGACCAATCTGGCGCGTACCCTGCGCGAACTCAAGGATCGCAATATCTGGGTAGTTGGTGCCGATGAGGGGGGCGAACACACCCTCTACGAATCCAAACTCGCCGGGCCACTCGCCTGGGTGCTTGGGGCGGAAGGCGAAGGATTGCGGCGCCTCACGCGTGAGACATGCGATGAAATTGTTTCCATTCCGATGTCAGGCTCAGTTGAGAGTCTGAACGTCTCGGTTGCCTCGGGCGTGTGTCTGTTCGAGGCGCGGCGGCAACGACTCGCGCGGCCAGTAGCCGCCACCCTCGCGCCGCGTGGATAATTGTCAGAATTACAAACACGCCAATGGGCGGGTAGTTTGGGACAAAAATGCCTGAAGACGCCCGTAGAATGGCGAGTTTCCGCTTCGGGAACTTCTCGAAACCCGCTGTTGCTCCGCTCACGCGTCGTGATCGCGATTTTTTTGCGTTGCCGTGAGTGTCGGTTAGTTCGTCGTGTTCATTTCTTCGCAGTTGCTTGGTTTGGTCTTTGTTTCCTAGCTGTTTAGCCGCTAAAGAAGCGGCCCAACAAAGCGGCCCAACAGGGTGTATCTCATGCGGTAGACGCACCTCTTTCGCCTATCCC
>JBEILF010000213.1:0-4265 GCA_040379385.1 Burkholderiales bacterium
AGCGGCCCTTCTGCCGGTGCGCCCCCCAGCAACATGACATCCAGCAGCATTGCACTGGTATTGGTAAAACGCACTACATCCGCATCGCTGTCATAGACCACCAGAGACCCCGCACCTAGATGCTGTAACCCGGAAGAGAATGCGCCACTACCACCCATGACGTATGACGCCGTTTCAAAGCCGGGTGGAATCTTAGCGGAGAATGATTTGCCAGGCTCGACGCTGACATGCCACAACAACGTCGGCATCAGCACATCTGCAGGGCCGTCATTGCCCTCAAAGCTACCAGCAATGACACGTACACTGAAGCCCTCGCGCTCAACAGCGGGAATGTCAGCAGCCTCGATTCGCTGGTAGCGGGGTGCCATCAATTTCAGCGCCCGAGGCAGTGCTGTCCAAAGTTGCAAGCCGTGTTGTGTCATCTCCGCCTCGTTCTCAGGCCTCGGATACTCAGCGTGCACGATGCCACGACCGGATGTCATCCATTGCGCGCCAAGTGGCCCGACGATGCCGCGATGGCCTGCGGAATCAAGATGCTCGTTACGCCCGGAAAGCAGATAGGTAACGGTTTCAATTCCGGCATGCGGATGGGGCCCGACGCCATCCTCGCCCGGCTTCACACGAAACGGTCCGAAGTGATCAAGAAATACCCACGGGCCCACTGACTGAACATGACGATCAGGAAGCACCCGCTTGACGGTAAATGTACCCACCGGCGCGATGTGCGCTTGGATCACGCGGGTGACACTTTTCATTTTAGTAGTTTCCACTTCCTACTCCAGTTCAGCGGTCGGACTAAGCAAGATCAAAAACGAGTACTTCCGCATGCTCGCCGTGTTGGACGTTGACCGCAGTCACATCAAGCAACTTCAATGCATCTCCGCCACTCAGTTGTTGGTCGTTGACCACAACACGGCCACGCGCCACGTGCACATAGGCACGACGATTCGGCGCAAGTGCCAGCGTTGCCTGTTCTGCACCATCGAACAGCCCTGCGTACAGAACGGCATCGGCATGAATCTTTAGGCAATCATCGCGAGAATCTGGCGACGCCACGACCCGCAATTGACCCCGTTTCTCAGTTTCCGCAAAGTGCTTCTCCTCATAGGACGGCTGGATGCCCAATTGGTTCGGCTGAATCCAAATTTGCAAAAAGTGCGTAGTTTGATCGTTCGCATAGTTAAACTCGGAGTGCTGCACACCAGTACCAGCGCTCATGCGCTGCACGTCCCCGCGGCGGATGGATGAGCCATTACCCATGCTGTCCTTGTGCCCCAACGCGCCGTCGAGCACATAACTGACAATTTCCATGTCCCGATGGCCGTGGGTGCCAAACCCCATCCCGGCAGCAACACGATCCTCATTAATCACCCGCAGCGGCCCAAAACTCATGAACTTCGGGTCGTAGTAGTCCGCAAACGAAAAACTGTGAAAACTCGTTAGCCACCCGTGATCGGCATAACCACGCTCTTGTGATTTCCGAACTTCAATCATTTTGAATACCTTTTCCGTCAAGAAACAAGCGCAGTGAAAGTCTACTTTTTCCCAAGACACGCAATATGGGGTTGATCTTGGCATCCAACAAGCGGATAATTTCGACTTATCAATTCAATAAATTTGAATATTTTCCTGCGAGCTTCCTGCGACCTGCAAGAAACAGCACATGCCCCTTTCCCTCGATGCGTTGCAGACCCTAGATGCAATCGCCCGCAATGGCTCCTTCGCCCGCGCAGCCGCCGAGCTGCACCGGGTCCCATCCGCGCTGACGTACACCATCCAACAGCTAGAAACTGATCTAGGCCTGACGTTGTTTAACCGCGAAGGCCGCCGCGCGGTGCTCACCGCAGCCGGACACGAGCTATTAAACGAAGGCCGTATTCTGCTGAAGGTGGCCGCCGACCTTGAGTGTCGCATCCAGCAAGTGGCGAAGGGCTGGGAAACGGAGTTGCGCATCGCATTCGATACCATCACCCCACTGCGTTCGCTGTTCGGCCTGATCCAGCGTTTTGAGTCGCAGCGATCAGGCACCCGTATTCGGCTATCCACGGAAGTGTTGGGAGGCACTTGGGATGCACTGATGGCCGGACGTGCGGACCTCATCGTCGGCGCATCGGCGGAGGTTCCGTCCGGCGGCGGTTATGCAGTTCTACCATTGACGCCATTGCAATGGGTGTTTGCCGCTGCCCCTTCACATCCCATCGTCGCGGAGCAGCAACCACTCACCGAAGCGGTCATCACGCGGTACCGCGCCATTAGCGTCGCCGACTCATCGCGCAATACACCACCACGCACTGTCGGATTGATCTCAGGGCAGGACGTGCTCACGGTCGCCACCATGACCGACAAGCTGGAAGCCCAGATTGCGGGATTGGGAGTCGGCTACTTGCCCCTGCATTTGGCGGCATCGGCGCTCGGCGACGGAAAACTCGTGACGCTGAGCGTAATGTTTCCGCGCGCCGACACAGGGCGCTGTGTTGCTTGGCGCGCTAACCGCACCGGCAAGGCACTACGATGGTTTATCCACGAGTTTGAGAAGCCAGAAATCGTCGCTGCAATCTCAAACGCATCATAGCCTATCAGATCAAGAACGATGCCAGCAACGCCAAAACCCGCCGGAACAGGTTATGTTGGTCGGTTCGCGCCGTCCCCAACGGGGCCACTGCATTTCGGCTCGCTCGTCGCGGCGCTGGCGAGTTACCTCGATGCGCGCGCAAACAACGGCCAATGGCTGGTACGAATGGAGGATGTCGACGAAACGCGATGTGACGCCTCATATGCCGATGAGATTTTGGCGACGCTTGACGCCTTTGGCCTAGACTGGGATGGTGAGGTCATCGTGCAGTCGCGCCGTAAAGCGCGCTATCAAGAAGTGCTCGCCACACTGGAAGCTGCGGGGCAGACCTACAACTGCGAATGTTCGCGCAAGGAAGTAGCTGATTCCGTAGTGATGGGAATCGATGGCCCGGTTTACCCCGGCACTTGTCGGCACAAAAACCTGCCCGCGCACGGCGCGGCGATCCGGTTTGCTTCGCCGACCGGCAGCGTTGAATTTGAAGACCGCTTGCAAGGCAAACAGATGCAGAGCGTGGAACGTGCCGTTGGTGACTTTGTGATCCGCCGTCGTGATGGTTTGACCGCCTATCAACTCGCAGTGGTGGTCGACGATTTTGATAGCGGGATCACCGACGTCGTCCGTGGCGCGGACCTGCTGGACTCAACTGCGCGCCAAATCGCCCTACAACGCGCATTGGCTTATCCGACGCCGCGCTACCTCCATTTTCCGGTCGCCTCGAACAACGACGGCGAAAAACTCTCCAAACAAACACTTGCCGCCCCGGTTGCAGCCGGTGACCGCATCGGCGTGCTGCGCGGGGCACTACACTTTCTGCGACAACCGGAAGTTCATAGCGCGGCAAATTGCCAGCAACTACTCGCGGCTGCGGCCGCCAACTGGCGACCTGGAGCGATTCCCCAGACCCGCAGCCTTACCGTCCCCGACGAAGCTTGATGCCGCGCATATACGGCCTGACCGCGCATAGTGTGACTATTTTCGGGAAACACTTGCGCTTGGTGGGTCAGAGCACATTGCCTAGGGCGTAAATCTCAGGCGGGGGACATAATCTTCGTCACGCAGCATCTCTTCGCTGAACGAAAGCGAGGCAAGGATGTCCTCGCGGGTGATATGCGGATACGCCTCGAGAAGCTGCTCGTAGGTCCAGCCATTCGCTAGCCACCCTAGAATCAATTCGACCGAAATGCGCGTACCCTTGATAACTGGCTTGCCGACAAGAACGGCTGGGTCACTGGTGATGCGGTCTCGCCACTCCAAAAATACCCCCTCAATCAATAAATGCACAATCTACTCCAACCGGCGGACTAGCAGCAAGCCACAGCCGAAGGCTTTGGCGTGGCCAGCAGTACGTTCGCGATCCACTCCCAGCCGACAGGTGGAGCCTTATCCAAGTGTTCAATCCACGCGCATTGGTCGCGATCGCGTCGAACACGTTGTAGTTTCAATCCACGCGCCTACTAATCGCAACAACAAGACATATTCGACGTCTCAATCCACGCTCTTTTGAGGTAAGCAGCAACATACAACGGAATGTTTCAATCCACGCTCGGAGATATTGAGCATATACGCTACTTGCAGTTTCAATCCACGCTCGCACCCGTGGGAGCGAGCGACAAGCGCGTACTCTGTTAGTGGCTCGGTCTTTATGGTTTCAATACACGCTCGCACCCGTGGGTGTGAGCGACACGACCAG
>JBEILF010000214.1:0-4234 GCA_040379385.1 Burkholderiales bacterium
GGAGTGGTAGTTCAGTTGGTTAGAATACCGGCCTGTCACGCCGGGGGTCGCGGGTTCGAGTCCCGTCCACTCCGCCAACGCATAGGGCAGACCTTCTAGGCTGCCCTTTTTTATTGCTATAGATCGTTATGAAACTGCGCCCATGTTAGAACTCATCCGCTCCGCCGCAAAAACCTGGATTGCCAAAGTCATTCTGGCGCTCATTACCATCCCATTCGCCTTGTGGGGTGTCGAATCCTACATTCGTACTGCGCCTGGAACCAATATCATCGCCAAAGTTGGTGGCGACAAAGTCACCGGACAAGAGTTTGACAACGCAGTCAGGACGCAACTCGACCAGCTGCGTCAGCGTTTTGGCGGCCAAATCGACGCATCGATTATGGACAATCCTGAGATGCGCAAAGGTGTGCTCGACCAGTTGATCGACCAACGTGTGCTTGACAAGACGACTAGGGGCGGCACGATGGCTGTGAGCAACGCGCGCCTGCGTGACTTGATTGTCAATAACCCCAATTTCATGGACAGCGGCCAGTTCTCTCCAGCACTCTACGAGCGCATCTTGAAGGCACAGGGTTATTCGGCCACATCGTTTGAAGCTGCATTACGCCAGGACACTGAGCGTCAGCAGTTCCTCGATAGTATTTCCAACACCGCCATTGTTTCCAACACCGCCATCAAAGGTTACCTGCAAGCCAGCGAACAGTCTCGCGAGATCGCAGTGGTGTTTGTCTCCCCGGCGACCTTCCTCGACAAGGTTAAGGTCACTCCGGAGCAGGCGCAGGCGTTCTATGACAAGAACAAAGCGGAGTTCACCATTCCCGAGCAAGCGCGTGCGGAATACATTGAGTTGTCGGTCGATGCGCTCGCCCCGGCCATCGCCGTCACGGCTGATGAAGTCAAGGCCTACTACGAGACAAACAAAACCCGTTACGTCACCAAGGAAGAACGCAAAGCGTCACACATCCTGATTAGTGTCGCTAAAGATGCCAAGGACGCGGACAAAAAAGCCGCTGAAGAAAAGGCCAACAAGTTGTTCGCACAACTGAAAAACAATCCTAAAGACTTTGCTGACCTGGCGAAGAAAAACTCGCAGGACCCAGGTTCAGCCGCCAACGGTGGCGACCTCGGGTTCTTTAGTCGCGGCATGATGGTGCCGCAGTTTGACAAAGCGGCGTTCGAGGGTAAGAAGGACGAATTGCTTGGACCGGTGCTAACTGACTTCGGCTACCACATCATTCGTGTCACCGACATCAAGCCGGAGAAGGGTAAGTCGCTGGCCGATGTGACACCAGAGATCGAGGGTGAACTGAAAAAACAGAAGGCCTCGCGCAAATTTGCCGAACTCGCAGAGAAGTTTTCCAACGCCGCGTTTGAGCAATCGTCATCGCTTAAGGCTGCGGCGGAAGTCACAGGACTGCCGATCAAGCAGTCGCCATTCTTTGCCAAAGGGCAGGCGTTTCAGCCGCCATTTAACAACGCAAAGTTATCGGCGGCTCTGTTTAGCGACGAGGTGCTAAAGAACAAGCGCAATACAGAAGCCATCGAAGTTGGCGCCAATACGTTGGTGGTGGCACGTGTGTTGGAATCAAAACCTGCAGTTGTGCGTCCGTTCTCGGAACTGCAGACTGGTCTGATCCAGCGCTTGGCGCGCGAGGAAGCAACCAAACTTGCCAAGGCAGATGGTGAAGCGAAACTTGCAGCCCTAAAAGCCGGAAAAGATGAGACTAAGTTTCCGGCCGCGCTTGCCGTAAGTAGGGCAAACCCAGGTGGACTGCAGCCGGGCGTGATTGATGCGGCCATGCGCGCGAACCCAAAGAGCCTGCCGGCTTATGTCGGATACGCGGACCCATCAGGTACCTATGCGTTGATCAAGGTAACAAAGGTGGTCGAGGCAGCGGCACCGGATGAAGCGAAGCTCACGGCGACACGCCAACGTTTGCAGCAGACACAGGGACAAAAAGAGCTTGTGTCAGTGATTGCGCAGCTCCGCAGCGATGTGGGCGTTTCTATCTCGCCGGGTGCGACCGATAAGAAGGCTGAAAAGTAAACTGGGCTGTCGCTCTGCGGCCACGCTGCGCTAGCCTGGCATCTGTTGCTACAGCACGGACAGGTCCGGGCGCACCGACTGCTTCATGCCAAACGGATCACGCGGATTGGATTGTTGTGCGATGTCATCGAGGCGCATTTGCACAGTCGCCATGATCTTTGGGTGAGTAATGATGTAAAAGCGCTGGTCGCGAATCGCGTCGAAGGTGATGCGTGAGACATCCGCAGCCGTCAATTTGCCGGATGAAACCGCTTTATGTGTCATGGATTGTGCCAGTTTCATCGACGCGGTCGGACTATCGTCGTTGAGCAATGCCGATGGCCGTACGCGGTGTGATTGGCTGATGCCGGTTGGCACAAATGCGGGGCATAACACGCTGCAATCCAGCCGGCGTCCCTGACCTTCAGCATTCTCCTGTACGGCACCCAAGTCATGGTAGAGGGTTTCTGAAAGCGCCACCACTGCGTGTTTAGAAACGTTGTACGCGCCCATCAGTTGTGGGGACAACAGTCCGGCCATCGAGGCGGTGTTGACGATGTGGCCTTCGTACTCCGGATCCGCCTTGGCCTGTTCGAGCATGAGTGGCGTAAACACCCTGACGCCGTGGATCACGCCCCAAACGTTGACACCCAGCACCCATTCCCAGTCCTTGACGGTGTTCTCCCACACCAACCCGCCGGAGCCAACGCCGGCGTTGTTGAACAGTAGATTAACGCCGCCAAAGGAGGACATGGCCAACGCGGCGAGGGACTCAACATCCGCCGCTTTGCTGACGTCACAAACTGCCGTGACCGCAGTCGCACCATTCGCTTCGACCATCTTCTTGGTCTCATCGAGTGGCCCTGGCTGAATGTCGGCCAGTACCAAACGCATGCCATGTTCGGCTGCGGTCAAGGCAAACTCGCGACCAAAGCCTGAGCCTGCACCGGTGATCACCGCAACGCGGTTTGAAAACACTTTCATACAATATCCCGATCTCTAATAAGGACGGGTGTTTCCAGCCAAAAACTGCTGAAGAAGCCCGCCAGTAAAAGACTTTTTGAAAAGACTAGTGCGGCATTCCCGCGACGACTGTGTTAAACCCGGCGTCGACGTATGTGACCTCACCGGTAATGCCACTCGCCAAGTCGCTCATTAGGAACGCGGCGACGTTGCCAACTTCGTCTTGCGTGACGCCGCGCCGAAGCGGCGCATGTTCCTCAAAGAATCCCAACATCTCGCGGAACCCTGCGATTCCGGCAGCGGCAAGTGTCTTGATCGGCCCGGCGGAGATGGCGTTGGCACGAATACCGCGCGGCCCGAGGCTGGCGGCGAGGTAACGGGTGACAGCCTCAAGGCTCGCCTTGGCGGTGCCCATGGTGTTGTAGTTGGGAACAACCCGCTCCGCACCGAGGTAGGAGAGCGTCAGTAGTGCCGCTGTCGGGTTCATCATCGGCAGTGCGGCCTTGGCCATCGCTGCGTAGCTATAGCTGGAGATGTCATGCGCCATGCGAAAACTCTCGCGTGAAAGGCCCGCCAAAAAATCCCCCATGATGGCTTCTCTGGGCGCAAACGCGATGGCGTGGATGAACCCATCGAAGCTTCCCCACTCGGCCTTGAGACTGTCAAAACATGCCGCGATCTCATCATCGCGTGTGACATCACACGGCAACACAATCTTGCCGCCGAAATCCGGCACCAGCTTATGTACCCGGTCTTTGATGCCATCACCTGCGTAGGTAAAGGCCAGCTCAGCGCCTTCGCGATGCATCGCCTTGGCGATACCGTAGGCGATTGAGCGGTTGGAAAGGAGGCCGGTGACAAGTATTTTTTTGTTAGCGAGAAAACCCACGAGTCCACTCCAGAGAGACATAAAATGTGGGAAGAGTTTAGCCTAAGCCACCCCCGAATAAGGAATTCGATGTCGCCAGTAGCAAGTGCGGCCGCAAGACAGATGCCTCCAGCCACATCCAATTCGAAAACTGCATGGCTGCTCGTCGTGGCGGTACAATTCTCCACCGAGGCGTCTGAATGAGCCTGACAAATTCGACACGCAGAATTCTGGTGGTACGTCGCGAGAATATCGGCGATTTAATCCTCACCACGCCGCTGATAAGGATGCTCAGGGAGAAACTGCCCGACGCCCATATCGCGGCGCTGGTGAATTCATACAATGCGCCGGTTCTGGAGCACAACGCGGATCTTGAC
>JBEILF010000215.1:0-4230 GCA_040379385.1 Burkholderiales bacterium
GCCTCGGCACAGAGACTAATTCGTTTTCACCGATGCCTACCGGTATGGGGCTCTACGAGAGCACCATGCTCATCCGCAATGGTGACTACGATGCAAGCGCATTTGCGCTGCCGCTGACGGTATGGAGCAAAAACGCGCGTGCACTCGGCTGGAAGGTGGTGGCCGGTACTGCGGCGTTTGCCATGCCTGCCGGCAATACCACGCGGCCGGTGTATGAATCATTGCGCGACGAGATTCTGGGGCAGTTGAAGGCGGCATTGCCGGTCAACATGGTGCTGTTGAATCTGCACGGGGCGATGATCGCGGATGGTTATCCAGATGCCGAAGGTGACTTCCTCGCACATGTTCGACAAATAGTCGGGCCAGATGTCTTTATTGGTGCTGAGCTCGATCTTCACTGCCATCTGACGGCACTAAAAGTGTCTTCGGCTGATGCGCTGATGATTTACAAAGAGTATCCTCATGTGGATATTGCAGCACGCGCCGAAGAACTGTTCAGCATCGCTGAACGATCACTCGCCGGAAGGATTCGGCCGGTGATGGCGATACACGACTGCCATATGCTCGGTATCTACCCGACAACGGCTGAACCGATGCGTACTTTTGTTGATCGAATGTCTGCGCTTGAAGGTTCTGAAGGCATCTTGTCGGTATCGCTGGCACACGGTTTCCCCTGGGCAGACACACCGGAGATTGGTACTCGCGTGTTGGTGGTAGCAGACGGCAAGGTGCAAGGAGCCAGCGCCAAGGCCGCGTCACTTGCCGAGTCGCTCGGACGGGAAGTATGGTCACTGCGTAACCAAATCACACCGCGCTTTTTGTCAATCGACGAAGCTGCGGCACGCGTTTTGTCGCACAAAGGAAGCATGCCACTGGTGCTCGCCGATACGGCGGACAATCCTGGTATTGGCGCTGGCGGCGACGCGACGTTTCTGATCCAGAGGTTCCTCGAACTAAACGTTGGCGGTTTTGCCGTGTCCCCGTGTTGGGACCCGACCGCAACTGAGATAGCATTTGGTGCGGGCGTCGGTGCGACGCTAGATATGCGGCTTGGCGGCAAGCTGGGGCCGGCCTCGGGTACACCGCTTGATTTACGGATGGTCGTTAAAGGCCTGGCGGAGGGCAAGCATCAACTATTTGGTGATGCAGTTGCCCCACTCGGGCGCATGGCCTGGCTGCGCGTTGCCTCGACCGTGGGCGAGGAAGCGGTGGATATCGTCATTAACGACTACCGCACACAGGGTTTTTCGCCGGAGTGTTTTTCAGCGGTGGGACTTGATCCGGCGAGTAAACGTGCGCTGGTGGTGAAATCTACACAACACTTTCATGCGCGTTTTGCATCGATCGCCGCCGAGGTGTTGTACGTCGCCACACCCGGAACCGGGTCGATGGAGATGGCGGCGCTGACGTTCAAAAATGTTACCCGCCCGCTTTGGCCGAGAGTCGCCGACCCGCATGCGGGGAAATCGGCGGAGTCCGATTAGGCGAATCAATTTAGGCATATGGCGGAGCCGCTCAAGAACCAATATGGCCCAGACATCCCTCGTCGTATCGCAGGGATGATTAAAGGCGTACACCCAAGCTTTCCAGAGAAGGCCTTTCTTAACACCGCATTACGCGGATACGAGGGACTTGAGTTGATGGATCGTGGGCGACAAATTGCGAAGGCATTGGCTGAACACTTGCCCCAGTGGTTTCCCACCGCCGCCAAGATCATTGTGAAGTCGATGGGACATAAGGTGGTGCCATTGACTGATCAAACTGAAGGACACAATGAGGGCGGGGGCATGGGAGCGTTTCTGTTCATGCCTCACGCGATGTTTGTCGCCAGTCACGGTCTGGATCACTTCGAAGAAGCGATGGCGGCACAATATGAAATCACGCAGCGCTTCACTGCGGAATTCAGCATCCGTCCGTTTATCGAGCGTTATCCGTCCGAGTCGTTGGCACGATTGCGGCAGTGGGCAGACGACGACAATCACCACGTCCGTCGTTTGGTGTCGGAAGGAACGCGCCCCCGACTGCCGTGGGCTGGTCGCCTGCGCTCATTTCAACGCGACCCGTCGCCGGTGATTGCATTGCTCGAACAGCTCAAAGATGACCCATCGCCGTATGTCCGACGGTCGGTCGCGAACAACCTCAACGACATCGGCAAAGACCATCCACGCCTGTTGACGGACATCGCGACGCGCTGGATGAAGGACGCCTCGCCCGAGCGCGAGTGGATTGTGCGCCATGCGTTACGCAGCGCGGTCAAACGCGGTGACAAAGCTGCGCTTGCGGTGCTAGGTTTTGGTGGAAAGAACAATATCGACATCAAAAACGCCAAGATCACGCCGAAGAAAATTCCGATTGGCGGCAGTGTGGTGATTGCTTTTGATATCGTGAATAACGGCAAGAAGCCTGCGCGTGCCATGGTGGACTTTGCCGTGCACTTCGTCAAAGCCAATGGCGAGGGGAAGCCGAAGGTGTTTAAGTTGAAGGCGCTTGAACTTGGCGTGGGTGAGGCGGTGTCGATTGCGAAAAAAATCTCGCTAGCTCCACGCACCACAAGAAAACATTACGCCGGGCGTCATGCGGTGACCGCGCTGGTCAACGGTGAGACACATCCGCTGGGCGCGTTTACGCTTTCGGAGTAGTTGCAAAACTTGAAAGTCGCCAAGGGACGGGCGTTTTCGAGCAAAAATGACTGAAGAAGTCCGCCGATATTAGAGTTTGGCTGTCTGTTATACGGCCAGCTTTTGCAAATCCGCCAGCATTGCATCGGCGACTTCGATGCCGTTTGTTTCCGCGTTGGCGGCGATGCCAGCTCGGCGAGCGCCTGGCAATCGAACCGCTTCATGTTCGGTCATCGCGTCGATGAGTGTTTCGAGGCGCGCGAAATAGGTGTCACTACCTGCGAGTGCGGCTGGGTCGATTACCCAAAACGCCTGACCCAAACGTGGGCGGTTTCCCGCATCGACAAAAAACGAATCCGCTTCAAAACCAAACGCCGCACCGGACAGTGCTGCACAAAGTAACTCAACAACGAGTGCCAGCATCGCGCCCTTCACACCACCTGTCGGCATCATCATGCCGTCGAGCGCAGCCTTCGCGTCAGTGGTCGGTTTGCCGTCGCGGTCGAGTGCCCAACCTAACGGGATCGCTTCCCCTTTTTTGGCCGCGACCATGATCTTGCCGCGCGCGACTTCAGACAGGGATAAATCAATCATGAGTGGCGCACCGCTGTTGCGCGGGAAAGCCGCACCAATCGGATTGGTGCCAAACAATGGTCGTTTGCCGCCCCACGCTGCCATCGCCGCTGGCGAATTGCTGAACGCCAAGCCAACCATGCCGGCCGCTGCGACCGCTTCCAAATGGAATGCCGCCATACCGAAGTGGTGACTGTTGGTTACCGCCGCGATACAGCTCCCGGAGTTTTTGGCACGCGTAATCGCTTCTTTCACCGCCATATCACACGCCAGATAGGCGAGGCTTTCGCCGGCATCAACCAACACAGCCGCTGCCTTCTGCCGTTTGATCACCGGTGTTGCGGTGGGGGCGGCGCGACCATTCTTCAGATGTGTTGAATATTGCGCGACACGTGACAAGCCGTGTGACGGCAGCCCGCGTGACTCGGCATAGACCAGTGCCTTGGCGGTCGATGCCGCAAGCGCTTGGCTGGCACCGGCGTTTTGCAAAACACGCGTAACCAGCGCGTCGAGTTCTGATGGAGAGATTAGCGACATTGAGAAACTTGGAGAAAGGTTATTTGCGCAAGAACGCAGCGACGCGATTAGCGATGAGGCTTGAGACACGGGTGTTGGCTTCGCTGGTCACACCGGCAATATGTGGCGTGAGGATCAAGTTCGGGCAGCCTGCCAATGGTGAGTCGGCTTTGAGCGGTTCGACGTCAAACACGTCCAGCGCGGCGCCACCGAGGCGTTTGTTCTTTAGTGCGTCGGCGAGCGCAGCTTCGTCAACAATGCCACCACGCGCGGTGTTGATGAGGATCGCCGCTGGCTTCATGGTTGCCAGTCGTGCCGCATCAACTAGGTTTCGTGTGGAATCCATCAGTGGTAGGTGCAGCGTGACAACGTCACTTGATTGGAACAAATTTGTGAGGTCAACACATTTAGTGCCTTGCTCAGTCCAAACGTCTGCATCTGGCGTGATCATCGGATCGCAGGCAATCGTCTGCATGCCGAGGCCACGCGCCAAACGTGCAGTCATCTGGCCGATGCCACCAAA